>CAZUIA010000008.1:16577-29478 GCA_964620835.1 uncultured Oscillospiraceae bacterium | reverse complement strand
CCTCGCTCGCGTGCGCGCGAGCATCGGGGAGGAACGCCGCGCCGCACCGTGGGAGCGTTCCTAAAAAGGTGCGGCGCGGGGAACCGGATCGGTCGTCCTTGGAGGCCCTTTTCCCGCGGAAAAGGGCCTCCGGCGGCCAAAGGCTCCGCCTTTGGAAACCGCCGGGGCCATTGGCCCCGGACCCCTTCCTGAGAAGGTGTGCGCCTGAACTAATAGGGCCGCCGCACACGTCTTATGCAGCAGCCCCATTTTCCCCTCGACACTATTTGCCGTTTCCTTACGCCTCGCACGCGCTGGTCGCCACCAGGTCCACGCCCGTGCCCGCGATGTCGGGGACGATCACCTGGCCGATGGAGATCGGGGCGTTGACCGTCGTTTGCCGGATGATCGCGAGCACCTCGGGAATCTTCGCCTTGGGGATGACGTTCTTCGTCTTGACCGAGCAGAGCGGATGCTTGCCGGCAGAAACGCGCACGGAGGACGTGACCGTCCGCATCGGGCAGGTGAATTCCTGCTCGCCATAGGTGATGCCGCGCTTGCAGCTGTAGTTTTCCACGACGACGCGCCCGTCTTCCGCCCGAAACACGCTCAGCCGGCATCCCATCGGGCAGGCGATGCAGGTGATCTCCCGTTTGTCCGCCATCGTCAATCCTCCTTCTCCACCCGCACGCGCACATCCGCGGTAAGGCCCGTCACGTCGACGGTGACTTTCTCCATCTCGCCTGGGGTCATGATCTGCTTTTTGCGGTTCACGAGCACCCTGTCCCCGCTCATGACGGTCAGCCGGGCGGGCTTATACGCGTTTCCGACGCGGAAATACAAATCCAGCTTGCCGCTGGCCGCCTCGCTCAGCACCTGCGGCACCACATACCGAACGCCGCCTTCGGGCAGGATCTTCCATTTGGGCGCGCGCACCTGGCCTGAAAGCGCGAACTCCGCCGCCGCCGTGCCCGCGATCTCAGCCTCGCGGCTGACGTTGTCCACCAGGTCGTGCACGTGCAGCACGTTGCCGCACGCGAACACGCCGGGCACGCTCGTCTGGCGGCGCTCATCGACCACCGCGCCGGACGTGATGTCGTCCATCGCGACGCCCGCCTGGCGCGTCAGCTCGTTTTCCGGCACCAGGCCCACGGAGAGCATCAGCGTGTCGCAGGCGATCGTTTCCTCCGTGCCCGGGATCGGCAGCCGGGTCGCTGGGTCCACCTCGGCCACGGTGACGCCGGTCACCCGCTCGCGGCCGTGGATCCTCACCACCGTGTGGTTGAACTTCAGCGGGATGCCGTTGTCCTCCAGGCACTGCACGATGTTGCGGTTCAAACCGCTGGAATAGGGCATCAGCTCCGCGACGAGCTTCACCTTCGCGCCCTCCCAGGCCATCCGGCGCGCCATGATCAGGCCGATGTCACCGGAGCCGAGGATGACGACCTGGCGGCCGGGCATGTAGCCCTCCAGGTTCACCAGCCGCTGCGCGCAACCGGCCGTATACACGCCCGCCGGGCGGCTTCCGGGAATGTTCAGCGCCCCGCGCGTGCGCTCGCGGCAGCCCATCGCCAGCACGATGGCCCCCGCCTCCACCTCGAGCAGCCCCAGCTTTTCGCTGACGGCCATGATCTTTCGCTCCGCGGAAACCTCCAGCACCATCGTGTCGCAGAGCACCTCGATGCCGTCGGTTGTTTCAACCTTTTCAAGAAACCTCGCCGCGTATTCCGGCCCGGTCAATTCCTCGCCAAAGTAATGGAGGCCAAACCCGTTGTGGATGCACTGCTGCAAAATGCCGCCCGCCGCGCGGTCGCGCTCGATGACGAGCACCTTTGCGCCGCTTTCCCGCGCCTTGAGCGCCGCCGCAAGCCCGGCGGGGCCGCCGCCGATGACCGCCACGTCCACCTTTCGGTTCATGTCACTCCACCTCCTTGAGTTTTCCGACCAGCAATTTGGACTTGCCGCCGAACTTGGTCAGTTCCGTCATGGGAACGCCCGTCTCGCGGCTGAGGATGTCCATCACGCGCGGGGAGCAGAAGCCGCCCTGGCACCGGCCCATCCCGGCGCGCGTGCGGCGCTTGACGCCGTCCAGGGAGCGGGCGCCCCGGCGGATTGCCTCCACGATTTCCGCCTCGGTGATCGTTTCGCACCGGCAAATCACGCGGCCGTACAGCGGGTTTTTCCGGATCGCTTCCGCGCGCTCGTCGTTCGTCATCTCGGTGAACAGGCGGATGGCGGGGCGGTGCGGGTCAAAGTCCGCCTTTTCGGGCGCGTCGACGCCCGCTTCTTCAAGCAGCTTCACGATGTAGTCCGCGATGGCCGGGGCGGAGGTGAGCCCGGGCGAGCAGATGCCCGCCGCGTGGATCATGCGCGGGGCCTTTTCGCTCGGGCGAAGCACGAAGTCGCCCGTGGACGCCTGCGCCCGAAGGCCCGCAAACGAGGTGATGACCGCGCGCAGGTTGAGCGTTGGGACGGATTTGAGCGACAGGCGGCGAATCTGCGAAAGGCCCTCGTCGCTCGTCTCGGTGTCCTCGCGGCTTTCGATATCCTTCGCGGTGGGGCCGGCGAACGCGTTGCCGTCCACCGTGGGGCTGACGAGCACGCCCTTGCCCATGGGCGAAGGCGTCTGGAAGATCACGCGCGAGACAATGGTGGCGGAATGGTCCAGCAGCATGTATTCGCCCTTTCGCGGCTGGATGGTGAAGCTGTCGTCGCCCACCATCCGGGCGATTTCGTCCGCATACAGGCCTGCCGCGTTGACGACGGCCCCGGCCTCAAAGGTGTGCGTGCCCGCCTTTACGCAAAAGCCTTCGCCTGCCGGCTCAATGGACGTGACCGGCGCGTTCATGAACGCCGCAAGGCCGTTTTTCACCGCGTTTTCAAACGAAGCGATGGTGAACTGGTACGGACAGGTGATGGCGCCTGTTTTTGCGTACAGCGCCGCCGTCACGCCCTTGGAAAGCGAGGGCTCCAGCTCGCGCGCCCGGTCGCCCGAGACGATCTCCATGCCCGGCACGCCGTTTTCAAGCCCCTGCTCGTACAGATGCCGAAGCTCCCTTTCGTCCTCCTCGCCAAACGCGATGACCAGTGAGCCGATCCGGTGGAGGGGAACCTCCAGCTCCTTGGACCACCTGTCGTACAGCGCGTTCCCCAGAACGTTCATCTTCGCCATCATCGAACCGGGCTTGGCGTCGTAGCCCGCGTGAACGATGGAGCTGTTGGCGCGCGACGAGCCCATGGCCACGTCCTCGCACGCCTCGACCAGCGCGACGCGCAGCTGCTTTCGCGTCAGCTGCCGCGCGATGGCGCAGCCGATGACGCCCCCTCCGATGACCAGCACATCCACCTGCATGCCGTTCCCTCCCCGATTTCATAGCAAAAGAGCCACGACAATACGCCCGCCAAAGGGGCTACTGTCTTGGCTCTCTCATTCTCTGCCTTAACAAAATAAGTTAAACATAAAGCGGCGGGAATGTCAAGCTTTTTCGGCGTCAGCCGCCGGGCCTGTCGCTTTTTGCGTTGCTGTGGAAATACCGCAAAATGATGTAGAGCACCTCGCAGAAAAGCCGCCAAAGAAAAGCGCCGAGGAAAAAGAACGCGGCGCCGCAGAGGATGCCGAACAAGGCGCTCGGTTCCTGCACGAAGGTATACATTTCATTGACGCGGATGCTGCGCTCAAAGAGCACCGATCCGTACGCGGCTTTGCCGAGGGAAAACGCCATGGCCAACATAGGCGGAAGGCCGCCCAGGAAAACCATCGCGCACAGCTTTTTCAAGTCAAGCTCCCCAAAGGTAAAGAATTTCTTGAGCATATGCATTTCCTTTTTCTTCAAAGTGCGCAAAGGCGAGTTTGAGGGGTATGGGCGGGCCGGGAAAACGCCAGACGGCAAGGCTGGATATTAGGCCGCGCAAAGGGCGCCGCAAAACCTCCGGTGCGGCGCCCGGCCTGCCAAAGCGCGCAAAACGGCCGGCCGTCGTTTTTGCCGGTTTAAAACACCACCCGGAACGTCTTGATCTCGTAGGGCTTGATGGTGAACGCAAAGCCGTTTTCCGAAATCTCTATCTGGCGCTCGTCGTTTTCCAGCAAATCGCATTCCACCACGCTTTTCGGCGTTTGCGCAAGCGAAAGCTTCGCGAAGGTGCGCTTGTTTTCCCCTTCGTACAGCCGAAGGATTACGCCGCGCCCGTCCTCGGCCCGCTTGATTGTCTCCAGCACCACGTTCGGTTTGTCCACGGACGCGAACGAAAACCCGCCGTATTCCGCCGTGCCCCAAATGCCGTGGCACGGCTGGTTCAGCTTGGCCGCCTCGCGCGCCGTGCCCGCCTCTTGCCACGTGCCGGCGTGAGGGAACAGGGAATAGGTGAAGAAGTGCTCCTCCTGGTCGGTCGTGGGGTTCGGCTCAATGCCGGACTTGATCAGCGTCAGGCACATCACGCCGCCGTCCACCGAGTGGCCGTACTTGCAGTCGTTCAGCAGGCTGACGCCGTATCCGCCCTCGGAAACGTCCATCCACTTGTGCGCGCAGGTCTCAAAGCGCGCCTTGTCCCAGCTGGTGTTTCTGTGGGTTTTGCGCGTGACGTTGCCGAATTGGATGTCAAACGTCGCCTCGTCCGTGTTCAGGTCCAGCGGGAAGCGCGCCTTCAGAAGGTGCTGGCTTTCCTTCCAGTCCACCCGGGTGATGAAGTCGATGCGCCGCGTATGCGCGTAAAAGCGGATCTCCTGCTCCATCGTGGAGCTTGAAAACGCGCGGGTGATCCGAAGCGCCGCGTAGACCGGACCGTCCGCCACCCATTCCAAAGAGGTAACGCCCGAGAGATCCCAGTACTTTTCGGTGTAGTAGATGTCGATATCCCAGTTGTCATAGTAGATGGGCTTGTCCTCGAACATGCGCAGCACGTTGCCCGAAGCGCCCTCTCGCAGTACGGAGCGGCCGTTTTCGCGGTCAAAGAGCAGGGACAGGTTGCCGTCCCCGTCAAACGCCGCGTCATAGTACGGGGTGCGGATGGACCGTTCGCCGATCGTGAACGGGCTTTTTGCGGGCGCGCCCGAAACGGGCCGATACCCCTTGTAGCCCTTGGGGGGAAGACCGCGCACATAAGCCGCCGCGCCGCCGTCCGTATGCTGCACCGGGTGAAGCGTCCCGTCGCTGCCGGAAAGCCAGTTTGCGCTTGTCTCGCCCAGCGCCACCACATCGTCCCGGTCAAACCCAAGCGTGTTGAACACCGTCACGCCGCTTCCCTGCCCGCAGAGCGCGCGCATCCGTTCCTGAAGAAGCCGCTCCCCGTCGCGCGCGAGCGCCTCGTATTCGGCCCTGGTGACCTCGTACACCTCGCGGATCGACGATCCGGGCAGGATGTCGTGGAACTGGTTCAGCAGCACGACCTTCCACAGCCTGTCAAGCTCCGCCGTCGGGTAGGCAAGCCCTTTTGGCTCAGCCAGGACGGAGAGAAGCTCCACGTCCATCAGCAAAAGCTCTGACTTTCTGTTGGCGCGCTTGTTCCTTGCCATGGAGGTGTACGTGCCGCGGTGGTACTCAAAGTACAGTTCGCCCACCCACGCGGGCAGCCACTTGGAATCCTTGACCCGCTCATACAGCTCGTCAAAATATTGCCGCGCGGTCGCCTGGCGCACCTTCGGGATGCCGCGCACGCCCTTTTCCATGCGCCGGCCCGTCTCCAGCATCTCGCGCGTCGGCCCGCCGCCGCCGTCCCCGTAACCGTAGGAGATCAGGATGTCGTTGTTGATGTCCTTTTGCTGGTATCTGGCCCAGGCGCCCAGGATGGAATCCGGGTGGAGCTTTCCATTGTAAGTGGTGAAAAAGCGCGCGGGGCTCTGCCCCACGTCCGACGTGGTGACGAAGTGCGTGAACACGCGGCTGCCGTCAATGCCCTGCCACCAGAACGTGTCGCAGGGGATCTTGTTGAACTGGTTCCAGCTGAGCTTCGTGGTCATGAAGTAGTCGATGCCGGACCGCTTGCAGATCTGCGGCAGCGCGGCGGAGTATCCGAACACGTCCGGCAGCCAGAGGATGCGGCTCTCCACGCCAAATTCCTCGCGAAAGTAGCGCTTGCCGTGCAGGAACTGCCGAACGAGGCTTTCGCCGCTGGTCAAATTGCAGTCGGCTTCGAGCCACATGCCGCCCTCGGCCTCCCATCTGCCCTCGGCAACGCGCCGCTTCACCTGTTCGAACAGCTCGGGATAGCGCTCCTGCAAAAACACGTAGAGCTGCGGCTGGCTGGACATGAACACATATTCCGGGTATTCGTCCATGAGCCGGAGCACCGTCGCAAAACTGCGCGCGACCTTTTCGCGCGTTTGCGCCACGGTCCACCACCAGGCCACGTCGATGTGCGTATGGCCGACGCAGGTGGCGATCATCTCGCCAAGCCCGGCCTGCTCGGTATACAGATGTTGGCGCACATAGGCGGCCGCCTTGTCCACGCTTTCAAAATACGCGGGGGAGTGAGGGGCACGCAGGTCCAGGAGGTTGACGGTGTCGTTCAGGATGCGTTCGATCTCCCTTCGCGCGGCGTCCTCCTCGCCCATGCGGGAGAGCGCCCACAAGGGCACCTGCAGATCGTAGTACAGCGAGTAGACTGAAGGGACCACTTCAACGACCTCGGCCAGCAGGCGAAACTCCGCGTGCAGGGTGCCGGTGTAGGCCTGCAGATCGATCGTGTAGAGTTCGCCGGCCGCGGCGCTTTGCCCCAGCGCGATCTCGCGGTGGTGCATGTCCAGCCCCTGCACCGGCGCTCCGTTCAGAAAGGCGAGAAACTGCGGGTTTTTCGCGTCGTCCCACTCGTCGATCTGCGTGCGAACGACCAGCCACAGGGGCTTTCCCGCCATCGATTCGGGCACGGCAAAGCGCGCGCGGAACCAATAGTGAGCATCCGGACCCATCCAGTGATCCCGCTCGCTATGAAACATTTGCCAGGGCTGCCCGGCATTTTCCGCCTCCCCGGGCGTGAAATAGAGCCCTTCCTTCGTTTCCCAGCGGGTAAGCGGCGCTTTTTCGCCAAACGCCTGCTTTTTCAGCTGGCTAGCGATCACCTGGATTCTTTCCTTCGCAAACGTAAGCATAGCTACCCCCTGCCTTTCAAATCAGCGGCCGCGCGCGCATGTGGCGCATCAGCTCGTCCACGGTGGTGAAGCAAAGGCCCGTCACCGTGTCCGCGCACCCGTAGTAGATGGCGATGCGGCCGGTGGGCGCGTCGCACAGCGCGGCGCAGGGGAAGGTGACGTTGGGCACGTCGCCGACGCATTCGTACAGCTTTTCGGGGCCTAGGATGTAGTCCCTGGACCGAAGCAGCACGCGCCAGGGCTTTTCAATGTCGAGTAGCGCGCAGCCCATGCGGTAGACAAACCCGTTGCACGTCAGGAGCACGCCGTGGTAGATGAGCAGCCACCCTTCCTCCGTCTCAATCGGGATCGGGCCCGCGCCGACCTTCATGCTCTGCCAGGCCGAGCGGTCGTCCTTGACCGTGCCCATCACGAACCGGTGCCTGCCCCAGTAGGTCATATCCGGGCTGAAGCTGACAAAGATATCGCCAAAGGGCGTGTGCCCGGTGTCGGACGGGCGGCTGAGCATCGCGTACAGGCCGCCGATTTTGCGCGGAAAGAGCACGCCGTTTCGGTTGTAGGGCAAAAAGGCGTTTTCCAGCTGGTGAAAGGTTTCGAAATCCTCCGTATAGCCCACCCCGATGGTCGGGCCGTGGTAGCCGTTGCACCAGGTGACGCAGTATTTGCCGTCCAGCAGGCAGACGCGCGGGTCGTAGCGGTATTGCCTGGCCGTCACCTCCGGATCGCCTGCAAAGTCAATCGGCTCGTGCCCGATGTCCCAATGGATGCCGTCCTTTGAAAAGCCGGGGAAGATGTCCATGCTGACAGAGCGCGAATCGCAGCGGAACACGCCCGCGAAGCCGCCTTCAAAGGGGACGACGGCGCTGTTGAAGACGCTGTTGGACGAGGGGATCGCGTCGCGGGGGATGATGGGGTTTTGGCTGTAGCGCCAGACCGGGTCCCTGCAGCCGGCGGGCCTGTCCTGCCAGGGCAGGTTGGGGATGCGCTCGCCTTTGACCGTGCACTTCATGCCTGTGCCTCCTTCGTATCGTGCGATTTTAGGGTATTGCGTCAGCGGTTTTCCCGCATCAGGGACGTGTACATGAACAGGGCGTAGGACTTGGGGCGCATGACGTCTTTGAGCACCCGGGAAGCGCCGTCAAATCCGTTCTTGTGGCCCATGGGCGTGGCAAGGCGGTGGGCGCGAAAGCCAAGCGAGAGGTACAGGTCGATCGCCGCGTGGCTCCAGGTCTGCGTCGTCAGCCAGATATCGCCCTCGGGGCCGAGAGATGGAAACAGCGAAAGCGCCTTGGCCGTCACGGCTCGGCCGAGGCCCCTGCCCTGCTCCCCGGGGCGAACGGCCACCCAGTGCAGCATGGCGATGCGGCCGGCATCGGGGTCGTCCCCCCACCAGGCGGAGGCGTTGGCGACCAGGTCGCCCGAGGGGTTTTGCACGAACACCATCCGCCGGGAGAGCTCCCCCGGCTGGGAGGCGAACACGCGCCGGAAGTATTCGCCCGCCTGCGGCACGCTGTCAAACTCATCCACCGAAGTTTCGATTTCACACCAGCACTTCGCGTCGCCCGGCGCGTAAAACGTATAGGCATATCCGTCCGGCAGCGCGGGCACGGGCGGCAGCGGCGCGGCGAAGGGAAGGTACATGATCACGTCAAAATAGGGGATGCTTTTGTCAAGCACCGGGCGCACCTCTTTTCTTTTGGACAGTATACGTGGTATACTTGGAAAAAACAATATGAAACCGAAACAGGAGGTGCCTATGCAAAACCCGGTCTTGCAGGCGATCAAGGATCGCAGAAGCATTCGCGCGTATACGGACGAGCAGATCCCCGATGACGCGCTGCAAACGATTCTGGACGCGGGCCTTGCCGCGCCCAGCGCGAGCAATCAGCAGCCCTGGCACTTCACCGCGGTCAAGGACAAAGCGCTGATCCAAAGGGTAGAGGAAGCGTTTTTGGAAGAGGCGGTGAAATCCTGCCCGCCGGCCACGCGCGAGCGGATCACCGCGCCCGGCTACAGCGTGTTTTTCCACGCGCCGACGGTCATTTTCCTTTCCTGCCCGCCGCTTGAGAACATGCGCTACGCGCAGACGGACACCGGCATGGCCGTCCAGAACATGACGTTGGCGGCGCACGCGCTGGGCCTTGGCAGCGTCATCCTCGGCATGCCGCGCTATGCGTTCATGGGCGACAGGGCGGAGGAGCTGCGGCGCGCGCTTTGCTTCCCCGAGGGGTACGACTACTGCCTGTCCCTCGCCGTCGGGTATCCGGCCATGACGAAGGAGGCCCACCCCATCGGCGAAAACAAGATCACCATTTTGCGCTGAGAGGAGAAAAGCGCGTATGCTGCTGGGGGCTTTGGAGGCCGGGGGCACCAAGATGATCTGCTCGACCGGCGATGCGCAGGGGCGCATTTTTACCCGCGTGAGCATTCCGACCGCTGCGCCGGAGGAGACGATGGAAAAAATCATCGCCTTTTTCCGGGAAGCGAGGGTGGACGCGCTGGGCGTCGCTTCGTTTGGGCCGCTGGACCTTCGCGAAGGTTCGCCGACCTATGGCTACATCACCAGCACGCCCAAGCCCGGGTGGGGGAACTACCCGCTCTTGCCGGCGCTTGAGGGCGCGCTCGGCGTGCCGGCCGCGTTTGACACGGACGTGAACGCCGCGGCGCTGGGCGAGGCGACGCTGGGCGCGGCGGCGGGCCTTTCAAGCTGCGTCTACGTCACCGTCGGCACCGGCGTCGGGGCCGGCATCTTCGCCGAGGGAAGGCTTGTGCACGGCCTGGTGCACCCCGAGTTCGGCCATTTTACGCTGCGGGCGCACCCGGACGACCCAAGCCCGCGCGGCTTTTGCCCCTACCATGACGGGTGCCTCGAAGGCCTTGCCAGCGGCTTTTCGATGGAAAACCGGTGGGGCCAAAAGGCGCACCTGCTGCCCGAAGGCCACCCGGCCTGGGAGATCGAGGCGTACTACCTGGCGCAGATGTGCCAGGCCGCCGTCGTCATCCTGTCGCCGGAAAAGATCATCCTGGGCGGCGGCGTGATGCAGCAGGCGCACCTGTTTGCGGCGGTGCGGGAAAAGGCGCGCGCACTGCTGGGCGGGTATGTCCGGCACCCCGCCATTTTGGAGGGGATGGCCGACTACATCGTCCCGCCGGGGCTGGGCGTTCACAGCGGCGTCACGGGCGCTCTGCTGCTTGCCGAGCGCGCCTTGCGTTGAAATACGCCCGGTTTCCTTCCACGGCGGCGTCTCCGGGCTTGAGGAGCGCCGCTTTTTCGTTGTACAGTTCCGCCAGGTCCTGCCGGCCGAGCCGGTCGTAACAGACGCAAAGCTGCAGGTAGGGGATATAGCCCCGGCAATCCGGTGAGGCAAAGCCGCCCGACTCCTCGCTGGGCGTGCAGGTGGGCGCGGCGCGGTACCAGAAGGCCGCGGCCTGGTATTGGTGCTGCTTGAGGAACAGGCTGCCGATTTCACAGCAGATCTCCGCGCGCGGCTCGCCAAAGGAAAAGCTTTTCAAAAGCGCCGAAAGCGCGCCGGTCAGGTCGCCCTTTCGCCGAAGGCAGGAGGCCAGGTCGCGGCAGGCGCCGATTTTGTTTTCCACCCAGGTGGCGGGGTCGTCGACGCACGCCTTGAGCAGGGAGATGGCCTCGTCGTCGCGCCCGTTGGCGAACAGCTCGCGCGCATAGTAGTAGCGGTGGCGCGGCTCCAGGGGCTCTCCCTCCGAGATCATGCGCTCATAGATGCGAAGGTTGCGCTGGGGGTCGCTCTGCTTGAGCTTTTCATGGCGGACGGCGATCTCGCTGCGGATCACGGTGCCCGCGGGCACCATGGCCTCGTGCACCCGGCCGAACCAGCGAAAGCCCGCCAGGCGGCGCACCAGCCGCTCGCGGTAAAAGGTGTAGGTGGGCGCGCCGTTTGCGTCAAAGGCGACATGGTAGCGCATCATCACCACGTCGGTGGACGGGTCCAGCGTTTTTTTCAGCTCGATAAACGCGCGCCGGTTCTCCTCGTCGATCACGTCGTCGGCGTCCAGCCAGAGGATGTACTCCATCGTCGCCTTGTCAAAGGACGCGTTGCGCGCCCTGGAAAAATCATCCGTCCACTCCAGATCATATACTTTCGCGCCAAAGGACGCGGCAATGGCCTTCGTTTCGTCCTTTGACCCGGTATCCATCACAATGATTTCGTCGGCGATGCCTTCCGCGCTTTGAAGGCACCGGCCGATCACGTCCTTTTCATCCCGGACGATCATGCACAGGCTCACCGTGATCAAAAAGAACACCTCCCAACGCAATTACCGTATGAACGGCGACTGGGCGCGGTGCGCGTCCGCGGCCGGCCGCCGATTGAGCCGCAAGCCGCGCGGTTTTCTCTTTAAACCCTGTACAAACCCCGTGCTTTGACGTATAATCAACGTATTCAATAAAACAATAGGAGGAAGGTTCAATGAAGAAACTGGTGGCTCTCTTGCTGTGTGCCCTGATGATGGCGGGGCTGTTCAGCGTGCCGGCAATGGCGGCGAACGAGGAGATTACCGGAACGATCATGATCTATACCTCGATTTACCAGGATGTTTTGGACGCGATGGTCACGGCGCTCAAGGCGGAGTTCCCGAACCTTGACGTGCAGACGTTCTACGGCGGCACGGGCAACATTCAGGCCAAGCTGGCCGCCGAGATGGACGCCGGGTCCATCCAGGCCGACCTGCTGCTGGTGGCCGAGCCCGCGTATTCGCTTGAATTGAAGGAAAAGGGCTATCTGCACGCCTACAAGACCGACGCGGCCAAGGACCTGAGATTCCCGTACGACGAGGAGGGCTACTGGTACCCGGTGCGCGTGTGCAACATGGTGCTGGCCTATAACCCGGAGATGTACAAGCCCGAGGAGCTGGCCACCAGCTTTGAGGACTTCGCCAAGAACCCAGACCTCAAGGGCATGATCTCCATGGGCAACCCGCTGACCAGCGGCACCGCCATGGCCGCCGTGGCCGCGCTGAGCGACAAGTACGGCTACGACTACTTCAAGGCGCTGGGCGAGCAGGGCGTGATGGTGGAGTCCGGCTCCGTGGCGCTGACGAAGCTGCAGACCGGCGAGTGCAAGGAAATCATGATCCTGGAGGAGTCGGTGCTCAAGCTGCGCGAAGAAGAGGGCTCGGAGCTTGCGGTCATTTACCCGACGGACGGCAACATCATGATTCCGTCCACCGTCATGACCATCGCCGAGCAGTACGCCCCCAACAAGAACATCAAGGCCTGCGAGGCCGTGACGGACTGGCTTTTGAGCGATGCGGGCCAGCGGTTCGTGCTCAACGGCTGGATGCACTCGGTGCTGTCCACCGTGAGCGACGTGCCCTATGATTCCATCGACACCAACGGCCTGATCGAAACCGACATGGGCGTCGACTGGGTGCGCTGCTACCAGAGCCGCGACGAGATCCGCAAGGCGTTCGAAGAGAGCGTCGCCCTTCCGAAGTAACCCTTTCCACGGCACCGGAGGCCGCCACTTTATGCGGCGGCCTCTTCGTGTACACTACACCGGCAAGGGAGTATGAACGATGCACACTGCTCCGATGCGCAGCGCACCGCTTTCCTCGGCGGAAAGGCGGCGGTATTTTGACGTCAAATGGGTTTTCATCGGCCTCATCGTCGCCTTCATGGTCGTATTTCAGGTATTCCCGCTCCTGTATATGGTGTACCGTTCGCTGTTTTCCAGCGGCGCCTTTTCGCTCTCCGCCTTTGAGCGGATCTATACCTATGAGCTGAACTGGACGGCGCTGAAAAACACCGTGATCGCGGCGGGCTGCGCCATGGTGTTCGGCACGCTGATCGCCTTTCCGCTGGCCTGG
>CAZUIA010000008.1:14710-16498 GCA_964620835.1 uncultured Oscillospiraceae bacterium | reverse complement strand
TTTCCGGGATCTTCTGCATCTGTCGGAAAATCCTTTCAATATCTACACCCTGGGCGGGCTGGTCTGGGTGCTGACCACGTTCTATTACCCTTACGCCTTCATCACCATCTCCCGCGCGATGGAGAAGATGGACCCCTCGCTGGAGGAGGCCAGCAAGATTGCCGGCGCCTCGCCGATCAAAACGCTGCTGACCGTCACGCTGCCGATGATGACCCCTTCGATCGTGGCGGGCGCACTGCTGGTGTTCGTGTCCGCGGCGTCATGCTACGGCATTCCGTCGATCGTCGGATCGCCGGGGCAGATCCATACGGTCACCACGCGCATCGTCAGCTACGTCTCCATCGGCGACGCGCAGGGGCTGACCGACGCCACCTGCCTGGCCGTCTTTTTGATGCTGATGGCCATCTTGGTGCTGTACCTGTCCGACTTTGTGGTCGGCAAGAAGCAGTACGTCACGGTTTCCGGCAAGTCCACGCGCCCAAACATCGTGGACCTGGGCAGGTGGCGCATCCCGATCACGCTGCTGGTGGTGGCGTTCGCGTCGGTCGTGATCGTCCTGCCCTTTGCAACGGTGGCCATGACCTCCGTGACGCAGAACCTTGGCAAATCGCTCACCGAGGCGGGCAACTTCACCCTGAAGCACTGGCAAAAGGTGTTCACCCGCCCGGCCATTTTGCAGGCCATGAAAAACAGCCTGACCTACGGCGCGATCGCGGCCACCGTGGGCATCCTGATTTCCTGCGTGATGGCGTATTTGCTGCAGCGCACCAAGGTCAGGGGCCGCCACATTCCGGACTTTCTCATCACGCTCGGCTCCAGTTCGCCCAGCGTGGTCATCGCGCTGGGCCTGATCATGACGATGAGCGGCCGCTTTGGCATCAACATCTACAACACCGCCTACATCATGATCATCGCCTACCTGATCAAATATCAGCTCATGGGCATGCGCACGGTGGCGTCGGCGATGTCGCAGATCCACGTGTCGCTGGAGGAGTGCTCGCAGGTGTCCGGCGCCAGCTGGCTCAAGACGATGAAGAACATCACTCTGCCTTTGATCGGCCCTTCCATCGCGGCGGGCTGGTTTTTGATCTTTATTCCGAGCTTTTATGAGCTGTCGATGTCCACGCTCCTGTACTCGTCCAACACGCAGGTCATCGGCGTGCAGCTGCACGAGTACTGGACGTTTACCAGCCAGCAGCAGGCTTCCGCGATGGCCTTTGGCATCCTGATGGTTGTGGTGCTGCTGAACGTGGTGCTCAACCGCATGACCAAGGGCGAATTTTCCATTTGATGCGGGCGCGTTCTGGCAGCAGAAAGGAAGGAATGGCATGTCCACTGTCACCATCTCCAACGTGACCAAGGCCTTTGGCGATAACGTGGTGCTTGAAAACTTCAACGAAACCTTTCAGGACGGCGAGTTTGTCACGCTCCTGGGGCCCTCCGGCTGCGGCAAGACGACGATGCTGCGCATCATCGCCGGGTTTGAAAAGCCTACCGGCGGCGAGGTGTACATCGGCAAAAGGCTGGTCAGCGGAGGCAAGACCTTCGTGCCGCCGGAGCGCCGCGATATCGGCATGGTGTTCCAAAGCTACGCGGTATGGCCGCACATGACGGTGCACGACAACGTCGCGTACCCGCTGAAGATCAAAAAGCGCGCGAAGGCGGAGATCGAGCAAAAGGTGGCGCGGGTGCTGGAGATCGTGCATCTGAGCCAGTACAGCAAGCGCTATCCCAACCAGCTTTCCGGCGGGCAGCAGCAGCGTGTGGCCGTTGCCCGAGCACTGATAG
>CAZUIA010000008.1:0-14700 GCA_964620835.1 uncultured Oscillospiraceae bacterium | reverse complement strand
CCCTGCCTCTGCTGGATGAGCCGCTGTCTAACCTGGACGCCAAGCTGCGCGAGAGCATGCGCTTTGAGATCAAGGAGATTCAGGCTTCACTCGGCATCACCGTGGTATACGTGACGCACGACCAAACCGAGGCCATGGCCATGAGCGACCGCATCGTCGTCATCCGCCAGGGCGTGGTGCAGCAGGTGGGCAGCCCCAAGGAAATCTACAACGCGCCGTCCAACCCGTTTGTGGCGGATTTCGTGGGCAAGGTGGACTTTCTGGAGGGCACGGCGGAAAACGGACGCATCACGCTGGCGGGCTGCGGGCAAACCCTTCCGTACGATGGGCCCCTTCGCGGCCAGGTGGTCGCCGCGATCCGCCCGGAAACCTTGCACTTTGTGCCGCCGGAGCGGAGCCAACTGACCGGCACGCTGCGCAGCTTCTATTTCCTGGGCGACGTCAACGACTGCCGCGTAGAGCTGAGCCCCGGCATAACGCTTCGGGTGATCGCCGACCCGCTTTCCGATCCGTCGCTTCAGGTCGGAGACACCGTGGGGCTTGAGGTGCGCGCGCTCAGGGTGTTCGCCGGCGAAAGCATGGAGGAGGAGCTGAAGATCCGCACCTAAGGGGGCGGGCCGCACGGGTTTTGGGTATGAAGCCTTCCCGAATTTACAGGCAAGAACAGCGGAGACGCCCGCCTTTTGAAACAGGCGGGCGTTTCGCAGACTGTTGACAAAGCCCCGGGAGAGCTCGAGAGGGTTCGCGAACCCTCTCGAATCAAATCAAATCCAGCGGCATGTACGGTGGATTTGCGCAGATTCCGTAGGCGAAGCCGGCGGAATCTGTCCTTTCTGCCTGAGGCCGCCCGGAAATCCCGCAGGATTTCAGGCCGAATCCCTTCCAAACCGTTGACAAACCGCAGTTTGTCAACGGTTTGAACGCCCGCCTTTTGAAACAGGCGGCGTTTCGTTTTTGCCCCAAGGGAAAGGCCTGCGGCTTCCCGCGCAGTTTGTCAGGCCGCGTTCCAGCGTTTTGTCAGGGAGAAAGAAGCCCCTGTGGAAACCTTTGCCTGGGCTTATCCATCGCGCCCGGCCGCGCGGTTCCAGCAATTGCCACGTCGTTTTTCGACAAAACTAGCAGTCAATCCCAACCTTCTGTCGTTTTATTTCCAGAACACGTTGATGGGGTGACGATATGAAGAAGGCTGTTGCCTGCCTGGTTTTTGTTCTGCTGCTCGCGTTTTCGCTGGCTGCGTTGGCTGAACTCCGCGTGCTTTCTTACGGAACTATGGGCGAGGATGTGACCGCACTGCAGTCGCGCCTTGCGGAGCTTGGATACTATACCTTCCGCATCACGGGCAATTACCAGGAAAACTCGCAAAAGGCGGTTCGCGAGTTTCAGGCCGCGCATGGCCTGGCGGTGACCGGCATCGCCGACGGGCAGCTTCAACGGCTGCTCCACAGCGCCGACGCGATGCCAAAGGCCACGCCGACCCCGAAACCGACTCCGAAGCCAACCCCGGAATGGACGCCGGCGCCGCAGACGACGAAGGCGCCCGAAGAGACGGATGCCTTTCCCGGCAACCTGCAGTTTGGAAGCACCGGCGATGCGGTGCGCCGCGTGCAGCGGCGCCTGAAGGAGCTGGGTTTTTATGAGATGGAGGACAGCGGCAACTTTCTCGGCAACACGCGAAATGCTGTGCGCGCCTTTCAGCGGCATAACGGGCTTGTTTCCGATGGCGTTGTCGGCGCGACAACGTGGCAGATGCTGTTTGTGGACCCTGCGGTGCTGGATGTGCGCGCGGCGCCCCGGCCGACCCCGTCGCCCACGCCCGTGCCGTACCGCATCGGCGTGGATGTGACCAACCAGGTGACCACCATCTATGGGCTGGATGAGTCCGGCGGCTATACCAAGGTGCTCAAGCACATGCTGTGCTCCACCGGCACGACCAAGGACCCCACGCCGCTGAGAACCTATACCTTAAACGGCGCGACCGCCCGCTGGTGCTATTTCCCCAAATGGGGCTCGCACGCGCAATACTGGACGCGCATCAGCGCCTCCATCGCGTTTCATTCGGTCATCTATACCTCCCCGGACCCCATGGCGCTGGCCGCCAGCACCTATACGGGCCTTGGCAAGCGCGCGTCGCACGGCTGCATCCGCCTGATGGTGGACGACGCCAAATGGATCTATCAAAACTGCGGGAAGGGCACCCAGGTGGAGGTGTACGAGGGAAAAGCCGACCAGGAGCTGACCAAATCGCTGAAGATCCCGCCGCTGGATTACAGCGTGATGCGCCCCAAGCCGACGCCCGGCCCGACCGAGCCGCCCCCCTACCGGCCCGATGCCTTGCCGCCCATGCCGTTCACCACGCTTTCCAAAGGGGCGGAGGGCGAAGCGGTGTACTGGCTCCAGCGAAAGCTTTCGGAGCTTGGGTATTACGGCGGCAGCGTCACCGGCGGCTATTATGACGGCACCATCGCCGCGGTCATGGCGTTCCAGCGCGACCATGGGCTTTCTGTGGACGGCCAGGCCGGCAAGCAGACGCTTGGCAAGCTGTATGAGGACGTGCTGGCGACGCCCTCGCCCGATCCGACGCTGCCGCCCACGGCGGCGCCTTCGGGCACGCCCGGGCCTTTGACAACGGCCGTGCCCGAGCCAAGCCCCTCGGCGATGCCGACCCAGTATTCCTGGCTGGTGAAGCCGAACGCGACACCTTCAGCGAATCCGACGCCGGCGCCCACGGGAAAATAGGACGGGCGGCAAGAGAATCCACTTGACAGGAACAAAGATTCGTGTTATCGTAGGGACGGATCAAAACTTCATATGTAACTCATCCAGAGTGGTGGAGGGATTGGGCCCGATGAAACCCGGCAACCGGCGCGCGGCGTGCGGTGCCAATTCCCACAGCGCACGCGCTGGCAGATGAGGCGGAGATACCTATCACGACCCCTCTGCTTGGCAGGGGGGTTTTTGTTCAGAAAGGATGATCGCATGAAGACCTACTTCACCTCCGAATCCGTTACCGAAGGGCATCCGGACAAGCTGTGCGACCAGATTTCCGACGCGGTGCTGGACGCTATTTTGGAAAAGGACCCCATGGCCCGCGTAGCCTGCGAAACGGCCGCCACAACCGGCCTGGTGCTGGTGATGGGCGAAGTCACGACGAACACCTATGTCTCCATCGACGAGATCGCGCGCTCCGTGGTGATGGACATCGGCTATGACCGCGCGAAATACGGCTTTGACGGTCAGACCTGCGCCGTGCTTACGGCGCTGCACGAGCAGTCGCCGGACATCGCCCAGGGCGTCGACAGGGCGCTTGAAACCCGCCAGGGCGAGACGAGCGACGATCTGGGCGCGGGGGACCAGGGCATCATGTTCGGATACGCGTGCGACGAGACGCCGGAAAAAATGCCGCTGCCCATCGCCCTGGCGCACCGGACCGCGCGCCGCCTGGCCGCCGTGCGAAAGAGCGAAGTGCTGCCCTGGCTTCGGCCGGACGGCAAATCGCAGGTGACGGTCGAGTATGAGAACGGAAGGCCCGTGCGCGTGGATTCGGTCCTCGTTTCGGCCCAGCACAGCCCGGATGTGCCGTACGAGATCATCCGCGAGGGCATCATCGAGCAGGTGATCAAGCCCTCGATCGACGCGGAGCTGCTGGACCAAAGGACGCGCTACCTTGTCAACCCCACGGGCCGGTTCGTCATCGGCGGACCGAACGGGGATTCGGGCCTGACGGGCCGCAAGATCATTGTGGACACCTACGGCGGCATGGCGCGCCACGGCGGCGGCGCGTTCTCCGGCAAGGACCCGACCAAGGTGGACCGAAGCGCCGCCTATGCCGCGCGCCATGTCGCCAGGAACCTGGTGGCCGCGGGGCTTGCGTCCCGGTGTGAAATCGCGCTGTCCTACGCCATCGGCGTGGCGCGGCCCCTGTCGCTTCGCGTGGATACGTTCGGTACCGGCGTGCTGCCGGAAGAAAGGCTTGAAAAGATCGTCCGCGAGGCGTTTGACCTTCGTCCCAACGCGATCATCCGCGCGCTGGACCTTCGGCGGCCCATCTACCGGCAGACGGCGGCCTACGGCCATTTCGGCCGGCCGGACCTTGACCTGCCGTGGGAGCGGGAGGACCGCGCTAAGGATCTGCAAAGGCTCGCCGGGATATAGGCCCATGGGGTGAAGATGGAAAAAATCGAGGCATTGGTCACGGATGTGTCGTTTCGAAACGAGGAAAACGGCTTCACGGTTTTGCAGGTGCGCCTGGACGACGGGCGGCGCGTGCCGGCCGTGGGGGTGATGCCGGAGCTCTCCAGCGGCGAGCGCGTGGCCCTTTCCGGCGACTGGACGGCGCATCCGCAATACGGCAAGCAGATCCGCGTGGCGATATGCGAGGTGCTGCGCCCGGCGACCGCCCGCGGCATCGAGCGGTACCTTTCGTCCGGCCTGGTGCGCGGCGTGGGTCCCTCGACAGCCAGGCAGATCGTCCAGGCGTTCGGCGAGGACGCGTTGGATATCCTTCAATATGCGCCGGACCGTTTGCAAGAAATCAGCGGCATCGGTGAAAAGCGCGCGCGGATGATCTACGAATCCTTTTCACAGCAGCAGCAGATGCGGGAGGCCATGGTCTTTTTGCAGACCTACGGCCTCTCGCCGTCGCTTTCGATGAAGATCTTCAAGCAGTACGGCGAGCGCGCGCAGGCGGTCATGAAGGAAAATCCGTACCGCCTCGTCGAGGACATCGACGGCGTGGGGTTCAAGACGGCCGACCGCATCGCGCAGTCGCTGGGCATCGCCCCGGACTCGCCGGGCAGGCTTCGCGCGGGCATCTGGTACGCGCTGACGGAGGCGATGGGCGTATCCGGCCACACATACCTGCCCAAAGAAACCCTTGTGTGGCAGACGGCACGCCTGCTCGGCGTGGAGGAAGCGCTTTCCGACCACGCCCTTCAGGAGCTTCTTTTGGACCAGGCGCTCATCGCCCGCCGGATGGAGGAGCACACGGCCGTGTACCTCCCGCGGGCATACAAGGCAGAGCTGGAAACCGCGCGCCGATTGCTGGAGCTGCACGCGGCGCTGCCCTACCGGTCCGACCCGACGCTTTCCAAGGCCATTGGCGAGTGGCAGGAAAAAACGGGCATCGCGCTCAACGGCGAGCAGGTCCGCGCGGTGCGGTCCGCGGTGACGGAGGGCGTTTCGGTCATCACCGGGGGCCCCGGCACGGGAAAGACGACGATCCTCCGCTGCATCCTGTCGCTTCTGGACGCGGACGCGGACGTGCTGCTCGCCGCGCCCACGGGCCGCGCCGCCAAGCGCATGAGCGAGGCCACAGGCCGCGAGGCGCGCACGCTGCACCGCCTGCTGGAATACGGCGGGGAGGAGGGCTCCTTTGCCAGGAACGCCGACAACCCGATCGAGGCGGACGTGCTGATCGTCGACGAAATGTCGATGGTGGACGTCTTTCTGATGCGCGCCTTTTTGCGCGCGCTGCTGCCCGGCACGCGGCTGATCCTGGTCGGGGACGCGGACCAGCTCCCGTCCGTCGGCGCGGGCAACGTGCTGGGCGATATCCTGGAAAGCGACGCGGTGCCGGTTGTCCGCCTGACGGAAATTTACCGGCAGGACGCGCAAAGCATGATCGTCGTCAACGCCCACCGCATCAACCATGGGCAGGCCCCGGTGCTCAACAGCAGAGGGGGAGATTTCTTCCTGGAGCGGTGCGAGCAGGCGGTCGACGCGGCGGAGCGGATCGCGGAGCTGGTCTCCGTGCGGCTGCCGCCATACCTTTCGCTGGACCCGATGCGCGACATCCAGGTGCTGTCGCCGATGAAAAAAGGGGACTGCGGTGTCTATGCCCTCAACAAGCGGCTGCAGGAGCGCCTGAACCCGAGGCGCGACGGCGTGGCGGAGCGGGTGTTCGGGGACACGGTGTTCCGCGTGGGCGACAAGGTGATGCAGACCCGAAACGATTATCAGATGACATGGACCCGACCGACCGGCGGTTTGTCGGAGGAGGGCCAGGGAGTTTTCAACGGCGACATGGGACAGGTGGTCGGTTTGGATCCGGGAGAGCGAACGCTGACCGTGCGCTTTGACGACGACCGCGAAGCCGTGTACGAGGACGCGCAGTTGGAGGACCTGGAGCTGGCGTACTGCGTGTCGGTGCACAAAAGCCAGGGAAGCGAGTTTCCCGCCTTGGTCATGCCCGCCGTGGGCGGGCCGCCGATGCTTTTGACGCGCAACTTGTTTTACACGGCCGTGACCCGCGCGCGGCGCGCGGTGGTGCTGGTCGGGCGGGAGGCGGCCGTCAAACAGATGGTGGCCAACACAAACATCGCCAAGAGGTATTCGGGCCTATGCGAATGGCTGAGATCCGCGACAGAATCCTAGCGCTTCTCTATCCTCCCGGCGCATGCTGCATCGCCTGCGGCGCGCTGCGGGTGGATGATCCGGCGAGAGCGCTATGCAAAGCCTGCCTGGAAAAGCTGGTTCCGCTGCAGCCGCCGTTTTGCCCTTCCTGCGGACAAACCGGCTGGGCGGTTCTTTGCCCTGACTGCGCCGCGAAAAAGCCGGACGCCCTGGATGCCCGCGCGGCGGCATACCCGTACGCGGACACGGGCCGCGCGCTTGTGCGGGCGCTGAAATACGGCCGCGTGGAGGCCGCGGCGCAGGCGCTGGCAAGCGGCATGCTGCCCCTTTTCCCCAAGGAGCCAATCGACGGCCTGGTGCCCGTCCCGCTGCACAAAAGGCGGCAGCGCCGGCGCGGGTTCAACCAGGCGCGGTCGCTGTGCGAGGCGCTGTCCCGGGAAACGGGCGTCCCGGTGTTGGACGCGCTGACGCGCCAGAAAAGCACAAAAACCCAGACCCGGCTGACCCGCGAAGGGCGAAAAGAAAACGTACAGGGCGCGTTTCAGGTCAGGCTGCCGGTGGACGGTCTTTCGCTGCTGCTCATCGACGATGTGATGACCACCGGCGCGACGGCCGTCTCGTGCGCAAAGGCGCTGAAGGAAGCGGGCGCAGCCCGGGTAAAGTTGCTGGCCGCCGCGCGCGCCAAGCTCTACAGGGACGCGTGAGCGGGCGGCAGGGCAAAGGCGCGGCCGTTTTTTGAGGGAAATCCCTCTTTTTCTTCGGCGTGGGCCGGTTTTGACGGTTGGACGGCAATCCGTCGAAGCGGTGCCGCTTTTTTATCTGCCAAGAAATGAAAGAATGTGAAAAAGAAGTCAGTATTTCGTTTTTTCTCTTGATTTTTTTGCATGCTGCCCGTATAATGTGAATGGTTTTGAACGCCGGTTCTGTGGTTGAAAGTCGATGCCAGCCGCGGGCAAAACGACCCACGTAAGCGGCGCAAAGGCGCCGTGAGCATGGTGCGGTCTAGATGTAAGTCCGTCCGGCGAAGGCCGAGAGGGGCGGCGTGACGGGTAGATCCCCCGAGCAAGGCCTCCAGACGGCGAGTGTGGGGTCAAAGATCAGGTCAGACGGCGCTCAAAACCAACGATAAATTTTGGGGAGGAATCTTTTTCTATGTTCGAGGACAAAACGTTGGTTTGCAGGGACTGCGGCGCGGAATTCGTGTTCACCACCGGCGAGCAGGAATTCTACGCGGAAAAGGGGTTCCAGAATGAACCCACGCGCTGCAAGGCGTGCCGCCAGGCGCGCAAGGCCCGGCCGGCCAATGGCGAGCCGCGCGAGATGTTCGAGACGACTTGTGCCGCTTGTGGCGCGCCGACTCGCGTTCCCTTTATCCCCAAGTCTGACCGCCCCATTTATTGCAGCGATTGTTTCGCCGCTCGCCGCTCCTGATTTCCCTCTCGTACGGACGCACGGACGCCGCTCCTTTGGGGCGGCGTTTTTTTTCGTGTTCTCCGCATTTCAGCTATCGGCGCGCCGCCGTTGCTTCACCCGGCTCACGGCGAAGCGAAAATTCATCCCGCCCGCTTTGGATGCGTTGATGTCTATCGGACCGTATCGCCGGAAAGGACCTCCACGGCATACCCGTACGCGTCCGTTTCCCCGGGGGCGAGCAACTTGGTGCCCTGCCGGTGCATCAGCGTCGGGCCGGCTCCGCTTACGCTCGTCGTCGGCTCGATGCAAAGAAATTCGGCGCGCGCGTCCGGCATTGACCAAAGAACCAGGAAGGGAAACGCCTTGCGGTGAATGCGAAGGCGTACGGGAGAAGATCGGCCGCCAAACTCCACCCAGCTTGAACGGACGTCCTGCAGGCACAGCGCGCCGCCCCCAAAGGCCCCACGAGAGAGGGGAAAGACCTGGCCGCCCTGCAAAAAGGGCTGGACGCAGCCGTTTGGATGGCGCGAGATCAGCCTCTCGGGCTGTTCAAAGCGCAGGAAATAGTCCGAAGGCGATTCCCCGTCCCTTTGCGGCCAGCGGTAGCCGGGGTGATGGCCAAGCGCGTAGGGCATGGGGGAATGCCCGGTATTTTGAACGCTGTAGCGAATCTCAAGCCGGTTTTCCCCAAGCCCGTACGCGGCCGTCAGCACAAAATCATACGGATACAGGCGCCTTGTTTCCTCGTCCGACGCGAGCGAAAACACCGCGCGCTTCGTTTCCGGGGCGATAAGCGTCCATTCCCTGTGCTGCGCGAACCCGTGGATCGTGAGCGGATACCGCTTTTCGCCGTCGGTATACGCGTCCTCCGGAAGCCGCCCGCAAATGGGGAACTGCATCGGCGCGGTAGCGCCCCAAACGGCCGGGTCCGCCTGCCAAAGCAGCTCAAGCCCTTTTTCTGTGCAAACCAAGCTTTTCATCTGCGCGCCCAGCGAAGAAACCGTGAGCGAAAGCGCGCCGTTTTGTATCGTGTGCCGCGTCATGCCGCCAGCTCTCCTTCCCGATTCTCCGTAACCGGCAAGATCCATTTCAGGCTTTTCAGCCGCCGGATACACAGCGCCGTCTTGACCCAGTCCTCAAAGACGAGCATCAGCACGAATACCCAAACGAAATTCATGCCGAGCACAAGGCCGCTGAAGGCGGTCACCGGCAGCGCCATCAGCCAGACGCTCAGGATATCGTATTTGACGCCCGTGTGCGTATCGCCGCCGGGGCGGAACACACCGCAGATGGTGATGTAGGGGATGTTGCGGATGGGCATCTCCAGCGCGGAAATGAGCAAAATGGTCCTGGCAAGCTCCACCACTTCGGGGGATACCTCGAACAGGCGCAGAAACAGCCCGCGCGAAGCGATCAGGGCCACGCTCAGCACGGCCGTGACCGCGGGTATGGCCGCCGTAAAACGGTTGGCGTACCGGATGGATTCCCGGATGCGCCCGGCGCCGATCTCGCGGCCGACCAGCACGCCGCAAGCGTGGCAAATGCCGATGTAGAACGCAAAGAACAGCGAATCCACCGTGCGGAAGATCGTCAGCGCCGCAAACGGCACCGTGCCAAGGCGGCCGAACACCATGTTGTAGCCCATGGTGCCGAGCGCCCAGAGCCCTTCGTTTAAAAGCGCCGGGAACGACACGCGCAGGAACTTCGCCGCAAACCGGCGGTCAAAGGAAAACAGCTCGCGCGGCGGGCAGACGATCAGCGTGCGGCGCTTGAGTGAAATGATAAACAGCGCGATCGGCCCCGCCCACGCGGAAATCACCGTCGCCAGGGCCGCGCCCTCGATGCCCATCTGCGGAAAGCCCAGCTTGCCAAAGATCAGGCCGTAGTTGAGAACGGTGTTCAGCGTGATGCCAATCAGGCTGGCATACAGCGGCAGCCGCACCTGCTCGGTGGAGCGAAGCACGGTGTGAAACACCTGGCTGAACGCAAGCGCCAGGTAGCTCAGCCCGGCGATGCGCAGGTAGCTCGCGCCAGCCTCCATCACGGTCGGGTCGGTGGAGAAAAGCCGCATGACAAACCCAGGGGCCAGCACGGCCGTCAACGACATCACCGCCCCGAGGGAAAGGGTCAGGGTCATCAGGATTCCATACGCGTGACGGATCCCCCGGATATCCTTCGCCCCCCAGAACTGAGAAAGGAATACCGCCGCACCGGAGGACAGGCCATAAAAAAAGATGTGCAAAAGCCACGCCCATTGGGCGGCCATGCCGACGGAGGCCACGGCCGTATCGCCGAGCTGGCCGAGCATCAGCGTATCCACCAGGCCGAAGGAGCTGGACAAAAGGTTCTGCATGGCAACAGGAAAGCCCAGCCGAAGGGCGGGCTTCCAGAAATCGGCGCCTCCAAACAGGGATCGTCTCTTCACGGATCGCGCGTCCTCACCTTCTGCACGTTGGAATGCTCGGCGATATCGCTGATGATGGCCGCGCTGTCCGTTTTGCGGGGCAGATCCAGCGTATATACATTGGTATAGATGTTGCCCTCCGGCATTTCTTCCACGCGAAAATCGATGTTTTGAATGCGGATGTGGTTTTCCGCCAAATAGGTGCTGAGAAACTCCATCGTCTCCTTGCGGTGGCGGTAGCTTACCTCAACCACCTTGTACACATGGCCCACGACCAGCCGCTTGATCAGCGTCAGCACGATCAGCGCGCAGCCCGCGCCGATCAGGCTCAGGCCGAAAAAGCCCATGCCCGTGGCAATGCCGATGCACGCGACCGCCCACAGAGAAGCCGCCGTGGTCAGGCCAGCGATGCTTCGCTTGGTGGTGATGATCGTGCCGGCGCCCAGGAAGCCAATGCCGCTGACCACCTGCGCGGTGAGGCGGCCCACGGTCACGCTGATGCCACGCGTGCCATCCGCGTTCAATTGCATGACATTTTCGGTAATCAGGCATTCGATGATCGCGACCATTGCCGCGCCCACACAGACCAGAATGTGCGTGCGAAGGCCCGCGGGGTGCCGGCGCGTCTCCCGCTCATACCCGATCACACCGCCCGTCAGGATTGCCAGCCCCAGCCGCAACACGATGTCCCAGTAGGTTACCTCCATAGCGCATGCCTTCCCAAATCATTTTTTGTTCCCAATTTTGTTTCTCTAGTAAAGCATATTTTACCCTATTCGTCAAGCGAGCGAAATGCACTCTAAAAGCATACAAGCTGCATATTTTGCCGAAAATGTGAAAGAATACACACCCTTTGCGTGCTGTTTCCACCGTATGCGGCACGCCGTTCCCGTATCCCAAGAGGGCCCTCGCGCCGAGAAAAGGCGGCAAGGTGAGGACTGAATTCTCCCCGCCCGAAAACCAGAGGCTTCATACGGCCGCAAAAGGCGAAAGCGCGCCCGTTTTGATTCATATATTGTATGATACAGGATTTGCCCGCCACGGCGCTTTAGACCGCATGAAGCGGGCAAGGAAAGCCCGTGTATCGCCTCTTTTTTTCTTCGCCGCATCATATCCTTCCGTTCATGTGCATACTAAATCCATGCACGGAAAGGAGGGATGCAATGGCTTTGCTGCAAGGGCTGCGTGCGAAGATCCCCAAGGGGAAAGCCAAGTGGGCGCTGCCGCTTCTGTGCCTGGCGGCGCTCGGCGGATTCTACCTGTGCATGCAGCCGGGCGGCGACGTGATGGTGCTGGCGCGCACGCGGGAGTTGCCCGTCTATTCGGTGGAACAAAGCGACAAGGTGCTGTCCATCAGCTTTGATGCGGCCTGGGGCGGTGCGCAGACGCCGGCGATCCTGGACATTTTGGACGAATACGACGTGAAAACCACCTTTTTCCTCGTCGGCATTTGGGTGGAGCGGTATCCGGAGCTTGTGCAGGAGATCGCCGCACGCGGGCATGAGATCGGCAACCATTCCACCACGCATCCGCAGATGACGAAGCTCGGCGATGCGAAAATCCGCGAGGAGCTCAAGGTCACCAGCGACCGCATCGAGCAGCTGACGGGCGTGCGTCCCACGCTTTTCCGCCCTCCGTTTGGGGACTACAACGACAAGGTGGTCACCGTCAGCCGGGCGGAAGGGTATGAATGCGTGCAGTGGAACGTGGACTCGCTCGACTGGAAGAACCGTGGCGTATCGGACCTTGTGAAGAATGCCACCCGCAACAACAAGCCCGGCGATATCGTGCTGTTCCACAACGATTCGCAGTACATCGTCCAGGCGCTGCCGTCCATTTTGAAGGCGTACAAGGACGCGGGGTTCAAAGTGGTTCCCGTTTCGGAAATTCTCCTGAAGGGAGATACGGAAATCGACCATACCGGGCGACAATACCTGGTGAACAAACCGGCCAAGACAGAGAATACACAATAAGAGAGGATTGCGATGGATAAACCAGTGAATGCACTCAGCTTGACGGGAACAATCGCGGAAATGCCCGCGTTCAGCCATGACGTATTTGGGGAAGCGTTTTACCAGCTGATCCTTGCCGTACCGCGCCTTTCCGGCGTACACGACATGCTGCCCATCACCGCCAGCGAGCGCCTGCTTGACCTGGTAAACCCGGAGCCTAACCTGCCGCTGCACCTGGAAGGGCAGGTACGCTCCTACAACAAAATGATCGACGGCGTGGGCCGGCTGCTGATCACCGCGTTCGCGCAGCGGCTCACCCCGCCGACCGGGGATGAAAACCCCAACAGCGTCATCCTCTCCGGCGCGCTCTGCAAGCCGCCCGCGTACCGTACCACTCCGTTCGGCCGCGAAATCGCGGATATGATGCTGGCGGTCAACCGCGCGTTTGGGAAAAGCGACTACATCCCTTGCATCGCCTGGGGCCGAAACGCCCGCTTTGCGTCGCGGCTTTCGGTGGGCGACCACATCATCGTCGAAGGGAGGTTGCAAAGCCGGCCCTACCAGAAACAGATGCCGGACGGAGCCGTGCTTGACAAGGTAGCCTATGAGGTGAGCGTCAGCCGCCTGGATTCCAAGCGCAACGACGACGGAATCCCGGAGGCCAGCGAAGAGCGGTGACCGAAGGAACCGACCATGCCGCCGCGATGGGGGCGTGCGCCGCAAACGCGGGCGCGCCGCAGGACGCGGCGGCTTTTTGTTTGTGCGACTGCTTTTCCTTGCTTCACGTCACTTCGTCCCAGAAAAATGGCAAGGACCCGTTGCCTGGCTGGGCGTGTCGCACAGGAGGGCAAGCGCCCCTGAGGCCAGCGCCTTGCGAAATGGCTTGGGGATGCCGCCGGGGCGCCTGTCACAGCCGTGCGCGCGTCAGAAAAAGATCGGGTTTGTCCATGCCCGGCGGCCCATGGCGTCCTGGACCACGCCGCGGACATAGCCGGTGTGCGGGGGGATCTCCATCCTGGCGACGGTCACATCGCCCGCGGCGCTGCGCGTCAGGCGGGTGGGCATATAGGCCGCGCGAAACCCGGCGGATACGCACGGGGAGCATTCCAACACGGCCATGCCGTCCTGTACGAAAAAATCATGGATCTCCGGCCCGCAAGAGGCATAAAACGCGCCGCGCCGGAGGGCGTTCAGAATGCCGCCAACGGTGTTTTCCGCGCGCACGAGCACCCAGGCGTTGCAGTGTACGTCCATGGCGTGCCCATCGTCGGTCGCGACGCCAAAGATACGCTGTCCTGCCGCCAGCAGGTCGTCCCAGCAGGCGGCGTTGGTATCCATATCGTTTTGCATCGCGCAGTCGCTGTTGAAAATCTCCATGGCAAAGTTGCCGGTCAGGCGCTCAAACTCGCACGCCGGGGTGTGGCTCCATTCGGGATGGCAATAGATCGTCAGGTTGCCGTGGGCGTGGATGTCGTCCAGCACGCGCTGGAATTCGAGCGCATCGTTCACGAGCATGCCGCCCTCAAACCGCTGATCCTGCGCATAGCCGTTTCCCGCATCCCGTTCGGGGCCGATGCAGACGACGTGGAAGCAGTGAACGCCCTTGGCCGACAGGCGGACGTCGCGCTCCATACCGGGCAGGATGGTGATGACCGTTTCCTTGGAAAAGTTTTGGTAATTGTATAGGTTGTGGTCCGTGATCGCCAGAAAATCATACCCGTTGGCCTTGTGCAGGCGGATGACCTCGTCCGGGGCGCCTTTTCCGTCGGAACGCGTCGTGTGGCAGTGCAGCGCGCCCTTGAGCAGGCGGCCGGCGCCTGCGAATGCATCTTGACGTATCATGGGGGATGCCTCCTTCGATTCGGCCCATTATACCATCGGCCGAGGGCGGAGGCAACGGGCGCAAAGGAAAAACGCACACCCGCGGCGCGCCCTCCGGATGGCATGAAAAAGTTTTGCGCCGCCGCGCCAGAAACAGCGCGTTTTATCCGGAAACATCTCATGATCGTCCCTGTCCGATGGTCGAATGCGATTCGTGCGTTGCCAATCGACACGCTCTCTGTTTCGTCCGGGCAGAGGCTTATCCTGGGCCTTCGGCCCGAGCATTTGCACGTTGGCGCGCGGGTCGATCGCCTGCCGGGTATATTCGTCGCTGCTGCGGGGCATAGAGACGATCCTGCGCCTTCGTCTGATCAGCCTGGATTTGCACGCCGTCGTCTTTGGGAGCCCCGACTTTGCGATGGGGGCCAAGGTGCGGATGAAGCTTTCCGGCAACGATTTCCTGCTGTTTGATGAGGCTTCGACGGAGCGGATTTCCAAAGGAAGCCTTCGGACTCTTTAGAGCAATTTCAAAAAACCTATGCGCTTTGTTTTTAATATTTACTCCAGACAATGCTTTGACCGCCCCTTTCGCGCAGCCTGTGCGGAGAGGGCGGTCGAACTGTTGAATGAAAAGGGCTGCTGCACCAATAGCGTGCCGCAGCTCTTTAATCGTTTGCAGAATATACCCCCGAAAAAAAAGAAGGGGACCGGGGATGAGTCCCCGGTCCCCTCAGACTGTTGACAAACCGCTGTTATGCT
>CAZUIA010000007.1:29461-30684 GCA_964620835.1 uncultured Oscillospiraceae bacterium | reverse complement strand
TTCAGGCCGAATCCCTTCCAAACCGTTGACAAACCGCAGTTTGTCAACGGCCTGAGGCCGCAAGGCGGCCAACGGCGCTTTTCCCGCTCGCCTTCGGGCGGCCGGACGCCGCCGCATAATCCCTTGGCATTTTGGAATCCTATGGATATTCAAAGCTAAGGAGAGAGAGGCCTATGTCTTTTAGCCCGGGAAGCAACGACGGCAGGACGCTTAAGACACAACAAATGGAAGCCTACGTGGTGAACGACAACAATCAAAAGCTGACCACGGACAACGCCCTCAAGGTTTCAAGCACGGACGATTCCCTTAAGCTTGGCGAGCGGGGGCCCACCCTGCTGGAGGATGTGCATTTTCGCGAAAAAATCACGCACTTTGACCACGAGCGCATCCCCGAGAGGGTGGTGCACGCGCGGGGCGCGGGCGCGCACGGATATTTTGAGCTGTATGAATCCATGGCCGAATACACCATGGCGGACTTCCTGCAGGACCCGAGCGTCAAAACGCCCGTGTTCGTGCGCTTTTCCACGGTGGTCGGCTCGCGCGGCTCGGCCGATACGGTGCGCGACGTGCGCGGCTTCGCCACGAAATTCTATACCCGCGCGGGGAATTACGACCTGGTGGGCAACAACATCCCCGTGTTTTTCATCCAAGACGCGATCAAATTCCCGGACATTGTGCATTCCATCAAGCCCCACCCGAACAACGAGATCCCGCAGGCGACCGCGGCGCACGACACGTTCTGGGATTTTGTGGTCAACACGCCGGAAACGGCGCACATGGTGACGTGGCTGATGTCCGACAGGGCCATCCCCAGGAGCTACCGCATGATGGAGGGGTTTGGCGTCAACACCTTCCGCTTCATCAACCAAAAGGGCAAGGCGCGGTTCGTCAAATTCCACTGGAAGCCGCTGCTCGGCGTGCATTCCCTGGCCATGGACGAGGCGCAAAAGCTTTCCGGCAAGGACCCGGACTTTCACCGGCGCGACCTTTGGGACGCCATCGAGCAGGGAAACTATCCGGAGTACGAGCTGGGCGTGCAGATGCTCGAGCAGGACCAGGAATTCGACTTTGACTTTGATATTTTGGACCCCACCAAGTTCTGGCCCGAGGAATTGATCCCGGTCAAGATCATCGGCAAGATGACGCTGAACAAAAACGTCGACAACTTCTTCGCCGAGACCGAACAGGTGGCGTTTTGCCCGGCCAACATCATCCCGGGCATT
>CAZUIA010000007.1:28342-29451 GCA_964620835.1 uncultured Oscillospiraceae bacterium | reverse complement strand
CGACCCGCTGCTTCAGGGGCGGCTGTTCTCCTATGAGGACACCCAGCTTTCGCGCCTTGGCGGGCCGAACTTTCGGGAGATCCCCATCAACCGCCCCGTCGCGCCCGTGCACAACAACCAGCGCGACGGCATGCACCGCATGAGCATCCATCCCGGGCAGGTCAGCTACTTCCCCAACTCGCTGGCGGGCAACGCGCCCTCCCCGGCGACGGCGGAGGAGGGCGGCTTCGTGCACTATGCCGAAAGGGTGGACGGGCGCAAGATCCGCGCGCGCAGCGAAAGCTTCCGGGACCATTTCCGCCAGGCGACGCTGTTTTGGAACAGCATGTCCGCAGCGGAAAAGGAGCATATCGTCGGCGGGTTCCACTATGAGGCCGGCAGCGTGAAGGACAAGGCCACCCGGCAGAAGGTGGTGGACATGTTCGCGCACGTTTCGCCGGAGCTTGCCCAGCGGATCGCGCCCGGGCTCGGCGTCACCGCGCCGGAAAACGTGCAGCCAAACGACGTGAAGGGCACCTCGCCCGCCGTGAGCCAGGAAAACACGGTAAAAACCGCGGCGACGAGAAAGGTCGCCATCCTTGTGGAAAACGGATTTTGTCCCGTGTCGTTGCAGGGCATGCTGGACGCGCTGAAGGCGGCCAACGCGGTCGCCGAGACGGTGAGCATCAACCAGGCCACGATCACGGCCAAGAACGGCACGCAGCTTACGCCGCGCAAGGATTTCGTCACCGCGCACGCGACGTTCTACGACGCGGTCTATGTGCCCGGCGGGGATCACATCGCCGTGCTTTCGCAAAGCAAGGACGCGCGCAGCTTCCTCAACGACTGCGTGCATCACTTCAAGACCATCGGCGCGACGGACGAAGGGATGGACCTGCTCGCGGCCACGGATGCGGCAAGCCTGATGCAAAACCTTCTGGACACGAAAAACGCGCCCAAGGCGCTGGAGGGCGTGGTCGTGACGCAGGGCGCCGACAACCTTAAGCCCTTTTGCACGGAGTTTGTCCACCAGCTTTCGATGCACCGCCACTGGTCGCGGCCCGTTTGACGCCGGCCGCACGCGAGCGAGGACGCCCGCACGGATCCTCGCCGCCCTCCCTTCCCCCTCC
>CAZUIA010000007.1:0-28332 GCA_964620835.1 uncultured Oscillospiraceae bacterium | reverse complement strand
GCAGAAGGATTCAAAAGGAGAACCCCAAGCCGACGGCTACGGCCTCCCATCGCCCCCGCAGGCCGGCAGCGCGCCCCGAAGCGCGCCGCAAACCGCCTCGACGGCGGCCTTCACCTCCGCGGACATGGGCCCGTCAAACGCGATGCTCCGGGGCTGGATGCCCAGCAACAGCACCTTCGCGCCCGTCTCCTGCTCCAGGTACTCGATCATAACCCGAAGCGGCAGCATGTGGGAGCAAAACGTGGGGCCGCCCACGTCCCTCGGGTCGATCTCCACGACGCTCCCGGGCGCTTGGCCGACGTCCGCGGCGTCGACGACCAAAAGATGCGTGGGGGAAAAGCGCCTGATCTTGCCGCTGAAATTTTCCGGCGCCGTCTCCCCGGCGCAAAGCAGCACATCCGGGCGCGCTTTTACGTCAAGCGCCGCCTCAAGCCCCTCCACAACGCGAACGCCCGCCGCGTCGTCCGCCTTGAGCACGGAGCCCGCGCCGAGCACGGCCAGGCTTTGGAAGCCCTGGAGCCAATTTTTCAAAAGGGTCCGCACGCAAAACACCTTAAATCTCCACCTCAAGCGACGCCTTATCCCCCCGGGCGAGCTCGAAATTCTTCGTGTTTTCCAGCGCGTCTTTGTTGCACGAGTCCACGCACTGGCCGCAGAAGATGCACTTGTCCAGGTGCACGACGGCCTTGAACTGCTTGTCGCCCACCTTTTCGATGCGAATGGCGTCGGCGGGGCAGACGCGCTGGCAGAGCTTGCAGCCCACGCAGCGGTCGGGATGGAACCTCAAAGCGCCGCGAAACCGGTCGGATACGCGCGCCTTGACGGCGGGGTACAGCACGGTGTCCGTCTTTTTCACCATCATGCGCATCAGGAACGGGACCATTTTGCCCATGGTATTCATGCGATCAGCGCTCCTTTGACGATCAGGTCGATCAGAATCTGTGCGATGGAAATCGGCGCCAGCACCTTCCAGCAAAACGCCACCATCTGGTCCAGGCGAAAGCGCGCCAGGGCCGCGCGCATCAGCGCCAGCAGAAACACGACCGCAAAGACCTTTACAAGGAACAGCAACAGGCCGACGACCGCGCTTTGGCCGATGAACAGCGGGAAAAACACGGCGGCGATCAGCGCGGACACGACGACCAGCTCGATGTTCAGCGTCATCTTGAACATCGCCAGCAGCCTTCCGCTGTACTCGGTAAACGTGCCGCCCACGATCTCCGTCTCCGCGTCGGGCAGGTCAAACGGCACGCGCTCAAGCTTTCCCTGCGCGGAAAAGATCGACACCACCAGGCCCGGCAGGTTGCAAAGGATCAGCCAGGGATTTTGATGGTAAAATTCGCTAATGCCGCTGATGGACCAGGTCCCCGCCAAAATGGCGGGCCCGAGCAGGGCCATGTAAAACGGCACCTCATACGCGAAAAGCTGCGTCATCGCGCGGATCGCGCCGATCTCGGCATACAGCGACTTGGAAAACCAGCCCGCCAGGAAAAAGCCCAGCGTCGGGACGGTCAGAAAATACATGACCACGATCAAATCGCTGTCAAAGGGCAGGAGCGATTTCGTGCCAAAGAGCGGGATGTACAGGAACGACGCGGTCGTGGCGGCCAGCGCGAACATCGGAACGGCGCTGAACAGCCGGGCGTCCGCCTCCCTGGGCACCACGGTCTCCTTGGACAAAAGCTTTACAAGGTCGGCCAGCGGCTGATACCACGGCGGCCCCACCCGGTTTTGCAGCCGGGCGTACACCTTGCGGTCGATATATTCAAACACGAGCGAAAGCGCGCTCAGGAACAAAAACCCCGGGTACACCAAAATATGAAACAGGGCCAGCGCCACGGCGGTCACTCCCCCTTTCGGCCGGTACGGACGGCGGACAGGTTGACGCCCCGCTTTCCATACCAATCGATGCTGTATTGGCGAAGCCCTTCCCAGTTGAACCGGTTCTCCTCGCCCGACGCGGCGTCCTTGACCCGGATCATGCGGTCCGTGCAGGAAAAGCACGGGTCAATGGCCGCGATGATGATCGGCACGTCCGCCAGATACCCGCCCTCGATCATGTGGGTGATGGCCGCCAGGTTTGCCAGCGTGGGCGCGCGCACCTTCACGCGCTCGGGCTTATCCGTGCCGTTTGAACGCGTGTAGTGGAGGTCCTCGCCCCGGGGCGCCTCGTAGCGGCTGACGGCCTCGCCGGCCGGGATGCGGAGGGGCACCCGCACGCTGATCGGACCGTCCGGCATTTTCTGCAGAATCTGGCGAATGATCTTGTAGCTCTCCAGCAGTTCCAGCACCCGCACCACCGTGCGGCCATACACATCCGCGTGCTCGTCGGTGATGACCTCAAAGTCAAGCTCGTCATAGATGCCGGCGGGGTCGTCGCGGCGCACGTCCTGCTTGACGCCCGAGGCCCGCAGCACCGGACCGACCGCGCCGAGCCGAAGCCCGTCCTCGCGGGACAGGCGGCCCACGCCGGACAGGCGCAGGACCACCGTCTGCTCCTGCAAAATGACTTTTTGGTAATACTCCGTGCGCTCCTCAAGCAGGTTGACCGCCTGCAGGATCTCCTCGGCCTGCTCGGGCGCGATGTCCTGGCGGACACCGCCCAGGGTGTTCATGCCGTAGTTGATGCGGTTGCCCGTGAGCATCTCCAGGATGTCCATGATGATCTCGCGGTCCTTCCAGGCGTACATGAACAGCGTCATAAAGCCGATCTCATGCCCCGCGATCCCGAGCCACAAAAGATGGCTGTGGATTCTCTCCAGCTCGCCGACCAGGGCGCGCAGATACTTCGCGCGCTTTGGCACCTCCACGCCCGCCAGCGCCTCGACGGTCTGCACGTAGCAGGTCGAGTGCGAGTGCGAGCAGATGCCGCAAATGCGCTCGAGCAAATAGATGTTTTGCACGTATGTCCGGCTTTCGGCCGCCTTTTCCATGCCCCGGTGATTGTATCCGAGCGCCACGGCCGCCGCGGCCACGCGCTCGCCCTCCAGCAGCAGGCTGAAGCTTTCCGGCTCTTCCAGCGCCGGATGCTGCGGCCCCAGCGGAACCACCATCTTTCCCATACAGGCCCTCCTATGCTTTGTCCGTGTCCTTTAAAGCGGGCGGGGTCCAGCCTTTTCGCAGGGGGTATTCGCCCTTTGGCCAGTTGTCCGGCAGGGGATATTGCCTGCCCTCCGGCAGCCCTTCCACCTTCACGCCGAGCAGGCCCTCCAGCTCGCGCTCGTAGAACGTGGCCCCGTTGTAGATCGGAAGCACCGACGGGATGACGGTGGGCTCCGCCTTTTCCGCCTTGCGCTTGAGGGTCATCAAAATGCCCTCGCCGTTTGAAATATGGTAAAGGAACTCATAGTGTTCGCCCGCATCCAGGCCCGTGATGGTGCACAGGTGGCCAAACCCGAGCTCCCCGGCCGCAAACCGGAGCACCTCCAGGAAGATATTTTCCGGCACGCCCAGGTAGATCCGGCGGACGGCAGTGACCGCCTGGGCCGTATCCACCTGCGGAAACCGCTCGGCCAGGCTGCTAAGCACCTTGGCTTCTTTTTCCATCGCGTCCGCCCCCCTTTTTCTCTGTCCGTTCCGTACGCTCAAACCCCTTGAGCAGCTTCACCACGCCGTCGATGATGGCCTCGGGCTTGGCGGGGCAGCCGGGCACGTACATATCCACCGGGACGGCCGCGTCGATCCCGCCCTCCACGCAATAGCACCCGGCAAACACGCCGGCCGAGCAGGCGCAGGTGCCCACGGCCATCACGAACTTGGGCTCTGGCATCTGCTGGTAAACGGTGATGAGCCGCTCCCGCTGCTGGAGCGTGACCGGCCCGGAGCAAATCAGCACGTCCGCGTGCCGGGGCGAGCCCTTGAGCTGCACCCCGAAGCGCTCCACGTCATAGCGCGGCGTCAGGGCCGCGAGCACCTCGATGTCGCAGGCGTTGCACGCGCCGGAGTTGAAATGGACGATCCAGGGCGACTTTCCCCTGGCCCAGGAGACCAGCCTGTCTACGACCTGCATGCTTCTACCTCCTCAGCAGCATGAACAGCGCCAGCGCCGTCACGCCAAGGTATACGGCCGACGCCACGGTCAGCCCGCCCGGGTCCGTGGCCACCACCAGGACGACCACATGCATGATGGTAAAGAAGAAAGCAAACTTGAAAAACTCGGAATAGTCCGGCTGCCCCTGATTTTCCTCCATCTCCTCGCCGCAGGCATACGCGCTCGTCTTGCCGCGCGAGTCCACACCCCGGGCCGCCACGCGCCCTGAAAAGGCGGAAATGCCCAGGGACAAGGCCAGATAGAGAAGAAAGGTGACCGGCGGCGAAAGCAAAATGGTTTCCATACGAAGGCCTCCTAAGCGTCCCGGACGCGCCCGCGCCGGGCTATCCCTTGAGGTTGTTGAGCTTTCCCGTATCCAGGGTCTGGTTGTTCTTGTACACGCCAAACACGATGCCGGTGGCGACGACCAGGATCATCACCTCGATGACGATGATCCCGATCACGTAGGCTTGCGCGGCGGCCATGTTGCCGGTCATATAGCCCGCGCCGATCATCAAAAGCGTCACGGATTTGGTCAGGATCTCCACAGAGATCAGGATGCGCATCAGGTTTCTCGTCACCACCATGCTGTACAGGCCGATGGCGAGCAGCAGCACGGCCGTGATGACGAACAGCGTAAACAACAGCGTCACTTGACATCACGCTCCTTGAAGAAGATCAGCACGCCGTACACGCCGCACAGCACGATGATGGCCTGCCCCAAAAGGTCCGCCTGCCGCTTGTTCCACAATACGTCCTGCACCGTCTCGGCGATTTGAGGCGGGGCGGCATAGGGGATCAGGGCGTCCAGATGCGGCCAGAGGGCGAACAGGGCGCCCGAAAGCAGCACGATCAGCAGTACGGGCAGGGGAACGAACCGCTTTCGCCGCGCCTTTTCCTTTTCGGCGATCTCTTCCTTGCTGCGCACCCTCGTCATGCTGACGGCGCTGATGAAGACGACCGTGATCAACCCCGCGCAGACGGAAAGCTCAAACACCGCCGCCAATGGCGCGTCGAGCAGAAACATGATCAATGAAAGGATCGCGCTCACCACGGCCAGCGAAATGCAGGCCTTGAGGAGGTTTCGAATCATGATGCAGACCATGGCGGAGATGACCAGGCCCACAAGCAGGAAAATCATCACCAATAGGTTCATGCGCAAGCCCCCTTCCTTCGCTTCAATCCGCCGTCCGTCAGATCATGCCCCTGCCCCTTAAAAACGACAGCAGCAGCGGGAACAGCAGCCCCGCGATCACGTTGACGGCAGACAAGAGCACCTGAACGAACCCAATGGAGCCGCCGCAGTCCCGGACGTTCTCCATCTCGGGCACGGTTTTTCCGAAAAACACCTTTTTCTGCAGCAGCAGGAAATAGGAAAGCGTCAGCACGCTGGCAAGCAGCGCGGCCATCGCAAGGGCCGGGGAAACCTGAAAGACCGCCAGCACGATGAGCAGCTTGCTCCAAAACCCGGAAAGCGGCGGGATGCCGGCCATGGACAAAAGCCCCAGCACGCTGCTGACGCTGGTGACGGGCATCTTCGGGCCCAGGCCGCCCATCCTGTTCATATCGCGGGTGCCCGTCTGCATCACCAGGGCCGCGGAATCAACGAACAGAAGGGACTTGAACGTCGCGTGGTTGAAAAAGTGCATCACCGCGCCCACAAACCCGAGCGCCGAGCCCGTGGACACACCGAGCACGATATAGCCGATCTGGCTGACGCTGGAAAACGCCAGCATGCGCTTGATGTCCGTCTGCCCCATGGCGCAAAGCGCGCCCACGACGATGGAAGCGAGGCCCAGGATGGCCAGCACGTTGCCCAGCGCGGGGTCTGACAGGAATACGTCCCGGTACACGCGCATCAGCGCGTACACGCCCGATACCTTGATCACGACGCCCGCCAGCATCACGGACACGGGCGAGGGCGCCGAGGAATGGGCGTCCGGCACCCAGGTATGGAACGGCACCACGCCCGACTTGACGGACAGCGCCGCGGTAAAGAGCACAAAGGCGATGAGCAGCGCCGCCGGATAGTTTCCGCCGCGCGCGGCGATGTATGCGCTGACGGCACCAAACGACGTGTCGCCCACCAGCGCGAACAGCAGCACGATGGCGATGAGCATCATCGTGGTCGCCAGCGCGCTCATCAGGTAGTATTTGAACGCGCCCTCCAACTCGTCGCGCTTTTTGTTGATCGCGATCAGCAGGAAGGAGGACGTGGACGTCACCTCGATGAACACGTATAGGCTGAACACGTCCGAAACCATGACGACGCCGTTCATGCCCATCATCAAAAGCAGCACCGCGCTGCCAAAGCTGAAGCGGCTGGCCGTGACCGTGCGGCCGGCCACCAGGATCGTCACGCAGGCGATCAGCCCGATGACCAGCAGCACGACCGCGCTAAACAGGTCCACGGTGAAGGTTCCAAGGAACGTGGACGTAACGGGTGCGCCCGTATGAAGGCAGCGGTATAGATCCACCGCGGAGAGCGCGATCTGAAAGAGCGCGGTGGCCATCGCCGCCCACAGGGCGGATTTCCTGTCCCTCCACGTATACAGGTTCAGAACCGCCACCGCGAGCAGGGGGATGCCAATGAACAAAAACGGCACCGGTTTTTCCTCCTCATTCTATCGCCGCAAAAGGCCGCGGCCGGCTTGATCGCGCCCCTCCGTCAGGACAGCAGAAAGATGACCACCGTGAGGGCGACGCCGCAAAGCACCCACACGACATACAGCGACTGGCTGCCGGTGTGCGCCCGCCGGATAAGCGCGGATAGGCCGCCCACCGCGCGCACGACAAACACGTCGTAAAACCAACTGATCGCGTCGTTGATCTTCAGGGAAAGGGCGGCATAGCTGCCGATAAAGCGCCTGGACAGCTCGTAGGGGTCAAAGTACTTTTGCTCGGCCAGGTCGTACACCGTGCGAAGCACCGGCGCATGGTGGAAGTGGTCCGCCGCCTCCACGCCCCTTCCGGTCTTTCGAAAGCCCCTGAGATGGTCCAGGCAGGCCAGCAGCAACAGGCCGACCGAAGCGCCCACGAGCAGCCAGTTGACATGGCCGCCGATGTGCTCGCCCGCCGCGTGCGCGCCGAGGACAGGCGTGAGCAGATGGCCGACGACGAAGGACTGGAAAAGGCCCAGCAAAAGGCAGGCGGCGGCCATGCAAAGCATCGGCGCGCGCATCGCCCAGGGGACCTCCCGCGCGCCTTCGGTCGCCTCGGTGGGCTTGCCGAAAAACACGGCGTGCCCGAGCTTCAGGAACGAAACGGACGTGAAGAACGCGCCGACCATCGCGATCAGGTAGAACGCAAACCCGCTTTCCAGCGCGCCGTCAAAGATCAGCTCCTTGGAGAAAAAGCCGTTGGTCATCGGGAAGCCGGCGATGGACGCCGCGGCCACCAGGAAGCAGGCGCCCGTGAAGGGCATTTTCCGAAACAGCCCACCCAGCACGTTCAGGTTCGTGGTGCCGGTCTGCTTTTCCACCGCGCCCGCGGTCAAAAACAGGCAGCATTTGTACACGGCGTTGTTGAGCATGTGAAACAGCCCGCCGACGATCCCCACCGGAAGGCCCGTGCCGATGCCCAGGATCATATACCCGACCTGGCTGACGGCATGGTAGGACAAAAGGCGCTTGAAATCCCGCTGAATGAGCGCCATCATGACGGCGCAGATGATCGTGACCACGCCGAGGATCATCAGGGCCCAGCTCATGGGCGAACCGTGCGTAAACTCAAACAGGTCCACGCAGATCCTGGACAAAAGGTAGATGCCCAGCAGCTTTTCCAGCGCGCCCGGCAAAAACGGCAGAAACGGCGTGGGCGCGTCCACCGCCGCGTCGGGAATCCAGGTGTGAAACGGCATGGCGCCCGCCTTGGACACGGCGCCCACCGTAAGCAGCACAAAGGCCACGGCGCCCCACGAGGTCAGCGGCAGGCGGATCCGGTCCATGGCAAGGGTTTTGGACAGATACGCCACAAGGCCGATGCCCAGCATCATGCAAAGGTCCGTCAGGCCCGCGATGACCACGGCCTTGACGCTCGTTTTGTACGCCTCCTTGCCGCCCGCAAGGATCATGCCGAACATGGTGGCGAGAATCGCTTCCCAGAAAAACAGCATCACCACGAGGTTGTTCGCAAGCACCGCGCCGTTGACCATGGAGGCGGTCAGCAGCATGCCCGCGTACAAAGCCTTTGTGTACGCCTTGTCCCTGGCAAAGCAGACGGTGTACACCGCCACCAGAAAGGACAGGATCGCCGCGCACAGCAGGATGAAGCCGCTGAAATGGTACTGCCTGAGCGAAAACGAGATTCCAAAACCAAGCCAGGGCCGGTCAAACGAAAGGTCCTTCCCGTACGCCAGAAGGTTCAGCGCAAGGTTTCCGAAAAAGCCCAGCAGCAGCAGCGCTTCCTGCGCGCGTCTCCATTTCGCGCGCGAAAGCAGCGTCAGCGCCGCAAAGGCCGCCGGAAGGGCAATCACCACCACAAGCAGGGCTTCGTTCATTTGACAATCACCGCCATTTGCTGCACGATCGTATGAATCACGTCGGCCGGATACCGGACAAACAGGCCGCTGACGATGGACAGCGCCGCCAGCAGCGCCACCGAAAAGACCATGGTGCCGCTCCCCTCGCGCGGCGCGTGCTCCATGCGCGCGTCCCCGAGAAAGACGCGCACAAACGCGCGAAGCAGGTACAAAAGCGTCATGACCGCGCCCGCGAGGAACACGATGGCGATCCACGGATGTCCGGCCTCCACCGCGCCGTTGACCACCAGGTACTTGCTGAAAAAGCCCCCGAAGGGTGGCACCCCCATGACCGACAGGGCGCACAGGAAGAAGGAGATTGCGGTCAGCGGCATGGTTTTGGCAAGGCCGCCGAGCTTTCGGATGTCCTTGGTGTGGCAGCCGTGCTCCACGATGCCCGCGCACAGGAACAGCCCGGCCTTGGATACCGCGTGCATGAGCATGTACATCAGCCCGCCCGCAAGCGCCATTTCGCCGCCCACCGACAGCCCCAGCAGGATGAAGCCGATCTGGCTCACCGTGGAATAGGCGATGATGCGCTTGATGTCGGTTTCGGCGATGGCGGCGCCGGCGGTCAGCATCGCGCTCACGGCCGCCAGCGCGGGCATGGCGGTCTGCCAGAACGCGTCAAGCGCGAACGTGGCGACGAACAGCCGGGCGTAGGCGTACACGCCGATTTTGACCAGCACCGCCGCGTGGAGCAGCGCCGTGGCCGGGGTGGGCGCCACGCCCGCGTCCGCGATCCAGGAGTGCAGCGGCAGCGTGGCGGACTTAGAGAGGATGCCGAAGAGGATCATGGCCACGGCCGCGCCGGAAATTTCCTTTCCCTTCAGCAGCGTCAGGTCAAACGTGCCGTGCTGCTGGTAGACCATCACAAAGCCGCCCAGCATGATCAGCGCGCCCGCGCCGGTGATCAGAAACGCCTTGTTGGCGCGGCGCACGGTTTCCTTGTCCCGGAAAAAGCCGATCAGCCGCCAGCAGCAGACCGCGGAGATTTCCCAGAACAAATAGAGGAAAATGAGGTTGGTGGTCAGCGTGATGCCCATCATCGCGCCGATGAACAGCACCACGAACAGGTAATACTCGTTCTGGTTGCCGGCATGGGCGATGTAGCCGAAGGAATACACGAGGATGATTAGCCCCAGGAAGGACGAGACCAGCGCCATGAACACGGCAAGGCCGTCGGCCATAAAGCCGAAGCCCAGCCCCAGCGGCAGCTCCACATGCAGCGCGCCGGGCGCGCCCGAAAGCGCGGCCGGAAGCAAGGACAAAAGGATCAAAAACGGAACGAGCACGAAAAGGAAAGCCAGCGCGTTGCGAAACCGGGGGGAGCCCCCGCCCGCAAGCGGGAGAAGGAACGCGCCCGCGAGCGGCACCAGCACGACCAACCATACCAGGGTTTGACTCTCCATCTGCACGCTACCCCCACCGTCTCATCATGGACACGAAATGGCGAAAGCCGGGCGCTTTTACGCGATGCCCGGCGCGCGAAAGGACGCCCGTCGGCGTCCCTCAGCCCGAGCTATTATAGTGCCGGACACGGCGTTCGTCAATGACGCGCCAGCGTTTTTTACCATGTATTTATTTAGCAAAAAAATAACGATACAATTTGCATAAAATACGTTTGGTAAGAACAGGTTTTTCGGCGCTACCGCCACTTTTCCCCGAAGCGCCTTGAATCCCGCGCGGGATCGACGTATAATGGGGAACGCCGTCCGGGCCCCGCGGGGCGGGAGCGGGCGTGAAAGGAGAAGGAGCCCGTGCATGAATATGCGCTCACCAAGCGGATCGTCGCCATCGTGAACGAGGCGGCGCTCACCAACGGCGCCAAGCGGGTGAACGCGGTGCATCTCGTCGTGGGCGAAAACACCGGCATCATCCCCGATTCGGTCCAGATGTACTTTGACATGATCGCCGAAGGGACGGCCGCGATGGGGGCGAAGCTGGCGGTGCGCTCCGTTCAGTCTGAAATGCGCTGCCCCGTCTGCGAACAAAACTTCGTCCGACCGCGCTTCTCCTTCGCCTGCCCGACCTGCGGGGCGCTCGGGTCGCCCACGGAGGTCGGCAGCGAGTGCTACGTGGAAAGCGTGGAGCTTGAGGCGTAGAAAACACGGGCATACTGGATCCATCGAAGATTAAGACAAGCGAGGAAAGCACATGAGCGGAAAAGACGTCACCATTATGGAAAACATCAACGCGGAAAACGACCGCATCGCCTTTGGCATTCAGGAAAGCCTGAAGGCGCGCGGCGTGTATGCCGTCAACGTCATCGGCGCGCCCGGCGCGGGCAAAACGTCCAGCCTCATCCGCATCATCGAGGGGCTGCGGGGCGTCAAGGCCTATGTCGTGGAGGGCGATATCCAGTCGGACATCGACACGGACAAGCTGAAGAGCCTCGGCATCGAGGCCGTGCAGATCCACACCGGCGGCGCGTGCCACATCGACCCCACGTTGCTCAAAAACACGCTGCCCAGGCTTTCGCTCGACCAAAAGGGCATCCTGTTCATCGAAAACATCGGCAACCTGGTCTGCCCGGCCGAGTTTGACATCGGCGAAAACATCAAGCTGCTCATCGTCACGGCCACGGAGGGCGCGGACAAGCCGTACAAATATCCGCTCGCGTTTGAAAAGGCGGAGGCGGTCCTGCTGAACAAGGCCGACCTGATGCCCTATGTCGATTTTGACAAGGCGTACTTTGACAAAGGCGTTCGGGCGCTGAACCCGCGCGCGCCCATCTTCGAGGTGTCCGCCAGGACGGGCGAAGGGTTTGACGAGGTCTGCCAATGGCTCCTGTCCCGGCTGTAAAAGCGGTTTTTCAGGTGTACGGCGTGGTGCAGGGCGTGGGTTTTCGCCCGTTCGCGGCGCGCCTGGCCCGCGAGCACGGCCTTTCGGGCACCGTGCGAAACGTCCTGGGGCACGTTCAGATCGAGGCGGTCGGCGAGGCGGGCGATATCGACCGCTTTGTCCGGGCGCTTGAGGCGCAAAAGCCCCCGGGCAGCCACATCAGCCGGCTGATCCGGCAAACAGAGCCGCTTTCCCCTGAAGAAGCGCCGCCCGAAGGCTTTGCCATCGTGCAAAGCGGCGGCGGAGGCGAGGGCGCCGTCATGCCCACGCCGGATCTTTCCATCTGCCCCGACTGCCTCCGGGAGCTGTTCACCCCCGGCGATCCGCGCCAGGGAAACCCGTTCATCAGCTGCACGCACTGCGGCCCCCGGTTTTCCATCATGCGCGCGATCCCCTACGACCGGGAGAACACGGCCATGGCCCCCTTCCCGCTGTGCCCGCTGTGCGGCGCGCAGTACCGGGACCCGTGTGATCGGAGATACCACGCGCAGACCGTCTGCTGCAACGCATGTGGGCCCACGCTCGCGTACCGGCACCGGGGCGGCGGGGCGGCGGGCGGCGAAGCGGTTGCGCAGGCGGCCGCGGCCCTTTTGCGCGGGGAGATCGTGGCAATCAAGGGCATCGGCGGGTATCACTTCGCGTCTTCGCCCTTTGACGGGCGGGCGGTTTCCGATTTGCGCGCCCTCAAAGGGCGGGAGCGCAAGCCCTTTGCGGTGATGTTTGAAAACCTTTCGTCGCTGCAGGAGCACTGCGAGGTATCAAAAGCGGAGACGGAGCTGCTTAAAAGCCCGGCGCGGCCCATCGTGCTGCTTGAGCGAAAGCCCTCCGCGATCTGCGAAGGCGTATACACGACCAGCCCGTACCTCGGCGCGTTCCTTCCCTATACCCCGCTGCAGCACCTGCTGCTTCGCAAAACGGGCCCGCTGGTGATGACCAGCGCCAATGTGTCGTCGCTGCCCATCCTCAAGGACGACGCGGAGGTCCTTGCGTTCTTTCAGGCGCATGAGCAGCTTGGCGGCATCCTGCTGCATGACCGCGCCATCCTTCGGCGGCTGGACGATTCGGTCGCCGCGGTGGCGCTCGGCGAAGCGTACATGATCCGCAGGGCCAGGGGATACGTGCCCGTGGCCCTGCCCCTTCCGGACGGCGGGCCGCCGCTGATCGCCCTGGGCGCGCAGCAAAAGAACACCGTCTGCCTGTACCAAGGCGGCTACGCGTACCCCTCCACGGAAATCGGCGACCTCGATAGCGTCGAGGCCATGGACGTGTACCAAGAGACCGTTAAGGACATGCAATCCCTGCTGCGCATCAAGCCCGAGCTGGCCGTGTGCGACATGCATCCGGGCTATGCCTCCACGCAGAAGGCGGCGGAGCTTTCGATCCCCGTTTTGCCGGTGCAGCACCATCACGCGCACATCGCGTCCGTGATGGCCGAGCACGGCCTGACCGAGCCGGTGATCGGCGTGGCCTTTGACGGCACGGGGTACGGCCTGGACGGCACCGTATGGGGCGGTGAGTTTCTGATCGCCACGCCGAAAACCTTTGTCCGCGCCGGGCACTTGAAGCCCGTGCCTCTCCTCGGATCGGATGAGTCCGTGCGCCAGGGCTGGAAAAGCGCTGCCTGCCTTTTGCATGACGCGGGCATCGCGGCGCCAAGCGGCGACAGCCGCCTTTCGCTGGTCCACGCGGCGCTTTCGCACGGCGTCAACACCATCCGCTCCTCCAGCATGGGGCGGGTATTCGACGCAATCAGCGCGATGCTGGGCATCTGCCGGGAATCGGGCTACGACGGGCAAGGCGCGATCGAATTGGAAAACGTCGCGGCAGGGTATCTTAAAAAAAGCCGCGGCGCGGATGTCTCCCCCTTTCCCTTCCACCTCGGGGAGGAAGACGGGAAAATCGTCGCGGACCTTTCGCCCCTTGTGCGCGAGCTGCACGCGCTGGCCCAAGAAGGCGGGAAGCCGGAAGCGCTGGCCTTTCGGTTTCATGTCACCGTCAGCCGCCTGGTCGAAACAGTGTGCACAGCACTGTCGGCGCGGCATGGCATCCGCGCGGTGGCCCTGTCGGGCGGCGTGTTTTTGAACAGCCTGCTGGTGGAGGACGCGGTCCCAAGGCTTCAGCGGGCGGGCCTTACGGTGTACCGAAACCGGCAGGTTTCCCCGGGGGACGGAGGCGTTTCCCTGGGGCAGGCATACATCGGCCTGATGTCAAGGAGAGCAAAGGAGGGCAAAGCGCCATGTGCATCGCTGTCCCCGGAAAGCTGATCGAGAGAAAGGACGGCCGCGGCAAGGTGGACGTGCGCGGCAACCTTCTGACCGTGGAGCTCGGCATTGTGAACGCCCACATCGGCGACTGGGTGCTGGTGCACGCGGGCTGCGCCATTTCCGTGGTCAAGCAAAGCGAAGCGGAGGAGCTGAACGAGCTGTTTGACCTGGTTGAAAGCTATGGAGAATAGGATCGAAGGCCTGGCGCGGGAGCTTCGCGCCTACGAGGGGCCGCCCATCCGGGTGATGGAGGTGTGCGGCACGCACACCCATCAAATCTCCCGGTTTGGGATCGCGTCGCTGCTGCCGCCGGACATCGCGCTGATCTCCGGGCCCGGGTGCCCCGTATGCGTCACGCCGGCCGGGTACATCGACCGCGCGGCGGACCTTTCGATGCGGCCCGGGTGCACGCTGCTTACCTTCGGGGACATGATCCGCGTGCCCGGGCAAAGGACGTCGCTTCTGAAGGCCAAGGCCGAAGGCGGCGGCGTTCAGATGATGTATTCCCCCATGGACGCGCTCAGGCACGCGAAAAGCGAGCCGGACCGTCTCTTTTTCGTGACCGCGGTCGGCTTTGAGACGACGCTGCCCCTTTACGCCCTGCTCCTTCAGCGCATGCGCGAGGAGAACGTCCGAAACATCCGCCTGCTTCCGGCCGTCAAGGCGCTGGTGCCGGCGCTTCGGTGGATCTGCCAAAACAGCCCGGACATCGACGGGTTTCTCGGGCCGGGCCATGTCAGCGCCATTCTGGGCGCGAGGGCGTATGAACCGGTATGCGGGCAATACGGCATTCCCATGGCGATCGCCGGGTTTTCGTACGAGCACCTGATCCTTTCGCTTGTCGACCTTGTGCGGCAGATCCGGCGGGGCACCTGCCAGGTGCACAACCTCTACAAGAGCGCCGTTTCGGAGGAGGGCAACACCGAGGCGCTTCAGCTCATCGACCGGTATTTTGTGCGCGAGCCGTCCGTCTGGCGAGGGCTCGGCGAAATCGCGGATTCCGGCTACCGGCTCGCGCCCGCTTATGCCGAATACGGCGCGGAGCTTACGGAAGGCGCGGAGGAAGGCCCGGAACCGGCCGGCTGCCTGTGCGGCCGCGTCATCATCGGGCGCGCCCGGCCCGTGGACTGCGCCTTTTTCGGCTCCCGCTGCACGCCCGAAGCGCCCTTAGGCCCGTGCATGGTGTCCAGCGAGGGAACCTGCGGCATCTGGCACGCCACCGCGCGCGCACGATAGCCTTTTTCAAACGCCCCCGGCAAAGCACCGCGCACGGGGGCCGTTTCCTATTTGGCCGTCGCGCGGCGGCCACGGAGGCGCGCATGAAAATCACCATGGCCCATGGTGGCGGCGGAAAGCTGATGGACGATCTGATCCGGGATGTCTTTGTCAGGCATTTTCAAAACGACATCCTCGGCCGGATGGAGGACGCGGCCGTCCTGCCCCGCCCGGGCGGCAAAATCGCCTTTACGACCGATTCGTTCGTGGTCTCCCCGCTGTTTTTTCCCGGCGGGGACATCGGGCGGCTCGCCGTCTGTGGCACGGTCAACGACCTTTTGATGCGGGGGGCCACCCCCCGATACCTTTCCGCGGGGTTCATCCTGGAGGAAGGGCTTCTAACGGAAACGCTGGAAAAGGTCGCCTCCTCCATGCGCGAGGCCGCCAAGGAGGCGGGCGTTTCCATCGTCGCGGGCGACACGAAGGTGATCGAGGGCAAGGGCGGGCTGTACATCAACACGGCGGGCATCGGCCTGGTGGAAACCCCGCTGGACATCAGCGCGCAAAACGCCGCGGACGGGGACGCGGTGATCGTCAGCGGCGACCTTGGCGACCATCACGCGTGCATCCTGTCCGCCCGCATGGGCATTGAAAACGGCATCCAAAGCGACTGCGCGCCCCTGACCGAGATGGTGGCGGCCCTTTTGCAAAGCGGTCTGCGCGTGCACGCGATGCGCGACATCACCCGGGGCGGCCTTTCGACGGTGCTCCACGAGATCGCGCTTTCCTCCGGCGTCGCGTTCACGCTTTTCCCGGACGTCCCGCTAGCAAACGAAAGGGTGCAAGGCTTTTGCGAGATTCTGGGGCTTGATCCGCTATACATGGGCAACGAGGGCAAGATGGCCCTGATCCTGCCCAAAGCCGAGGCGCAGGCGGCCGTGGATATCCTGCGCCGGTGCCGGTACGGGGCCGACGCAAGGGTCATCGGCGACGCGAGCCGGTCCGGCACGCCCGGCGTCTTTGCCAAAACGCGCTCCGGCGCCACCCGAACCCTTCTTCCCTTGGCCGGCGAAGGCCTTCCCAGAATCTGCTGACTGCAAAAGGGGAATTTCATGGATACGAAAACGGATGTTCAGAATATTTTGTCCGAACTTGGCGCCCTTGGCAAGCCGCTCCTCAAAAAGCGGTACCTGGGCCAAGGGGCGCGCGAGCCGCTTTTCGGCGTGGCGACGGGCGCGATGAAGCCGCTTGCCAAGCAACACATGCACGACCGGACGCTTGCCGAGGCGCTATACAAAACCGGCAACTACGACGCCATGTACTTCGCCGGCGTGATCGCAGACCCCAAGGCCATGGGCGAAGAGGACTTTGACCGGTGGATGGAGGGCGCGTATTTTTACATGCTGTCCGACTATGTCGTGGCGGTGACGCTGGCGGAGACGGACATGGCGTTTGCCCAGGGGGTGAGCGACCGGTGGATCGACAGCGGAAAGGACCTGTGGATGTCGGCGGGATGGAGCTGCTATGCCTGGCTGCTGGGCTCCCGGTCCGACGCCGCGTTTGACACGGAAAAGCTTCACGCGATGCTGCTTCGCGCGCGGGAGACGGTCCATGCCCAGCCGGAGCGGACGCGGCATGCGATGGACCTGTTTGTGGCCGCGGTGGGCGTTTCCTATTCGCCGCTGCACACGCAAGCGCTGGAAACGGCCCGGGCGATCGGCGCGGCTTTGGAAAAGATGAGCGCAAAGCCACCCTCGGCGGCATCGGAGATCGAGAAGGCCGCCGAAAAGGGAAAGATCGGGTTCAAGCGAAGGTACGTGCGGTGCTGAGCGAAAAAGCCGCCGTGCCCTTTTCTTTGCCCGTGGCAGGGAATCCGCTGCGCTGCTTCGTTCTATAGAAAAACCCATGCGCAACAAAAGAAGGGGGTGCCCCATGAAAAGGCTGATCGGTTTGCTTTCCTGCGCGCTTGCGCTGTTGCTTTCCCTCCCGGCTGTTGCCGCCGAAATCCCCGAGGCCGCCAAGGTGCTGACGCAGCCGCAATGGGATGGCTACCGGGCGGTAGAGAGCAGCGCCTTTTGGGGCAACGCGCAGTTTGGCGGGCAGATCGCCGTGGTGATGAAAAAGGGTGACCACAACGTGCTCGTCATCCTGGAGCGCGCGGCCGGGGAAAGCGAATACGCCATCACCGTGGAGACGGACCGCGCCCTGTACCAAGGCGACCGGATCCCGGACCTGCTCATCGATACCGGCGGGGACGCGCTGTTTTACACCTACCGCTATGACGGCGGGCCTGTCAGCGCGGAGATGTACACCGCCTTCAAGACCGAGGCCGGCTGGGGGCCGGTGGGCATGTTCGTGTTCCACCCCGAGGAAAACGGCCGGTTTCCGGAATCCTCCCTCTTTACGGAGCCGGGCGCGCTGTACCACCGCATGTATTGGAGCGACGGCAACGACAACGTGCTCGTCCAGGGCGAAGCGTACGCCATGCCCAAGGACACCCGCGCCTATGCGCTTTCCTTGTTTGACATTGAAACCGTGCTGCCGGACCTTTCGGCGTTTCTGGCCTTTGAAAGCAGCGAAAACAGCCGGCTTTGGCACACCGCCGAAATCGCGGCCGGGCAGGGCATGCCCGCCTATACGCTGGAAATATGGGGAGACGAGCGCGGGGCGGGCGGCCTGCCGCAGATCAAACGGATCATCGTCAAAAGCGGCGGCGAGATCGTGCAGCAGCTGCCCGCTGGCCAGCCGGCCCTTTTGGACGAAGGCGGAGCCCTTTCGCCGGGCTCTTTGGAGATCGGCGATGTGAACTTTGACGGCTACGCGGACTTTTGCGTCCTGCGCTCGCCCGGCACGCCCAACGCGTATTTTGACTACTGGCTCTTCAGCCCAAACGACGGCGCGTTCCTCAAGTCGGACCTCTTCAGCGCCTTGGAGGCAAACCCCGTCTTTGACGCCGGGCAAAAGCGCGTCTTTTGCTCCGCCAAGGACGGCGCGGCCGACTATTACGGCTTTGTGTATGCGGTGCAAAACGGCGACCCGGTGCTGACCGAAAGCACGCACACGCACTACGAAAGCGCGAACAAAGTGAAAAAGGCGCTGTGGCAGCTCGTGGACGGTGAAATAAAGCTGGTGCGCGAGTGGACGGAGACGCCGTAACGCGCGCCGAACAGCTCCGTGTGACATACGCGAACCGGCAGCGCGGCGTCTGGGTATTGGCATAAAAAAGGCCGTCCTCCCTGTCCAAATCGTTTGGCGGGGGGACGGCCTTCCTTGCGCTATGCGCGGCAAAGGGTTTTGCGGTTGCAAAAGCCAATCCGCTTAACCGGCCTGGCAAAGGTCTAACCCCGTTTCCCTCAAAACACCAGCCTTACAAGCGCCATATACACCGCCGTGCCCCCGGCGATGGCCAGCAGGCTGCTTCGCCGCCAGGCGTACAGCGCAGCGACCGCCGCAATGCCCAGCGCCTCGGGCAGTCCGTGCGGGGCCTCTTTAAGGTTTACATCCTTCAGGCAGTACACGATCAGCATCCCGATGACCGCGTAGGGAAGCACGCGCCCAAGGTAGGCGACGAACGCCGGGGTCTTCCGGTTTGCCGGGAACAGCACAAACGGCAGCGCGCGGGTTAAAAGCGTACAAAGCGCGACGATGCCGACGGTGATCAGCGCCTGTGCGTTCGTCATGCCTGCGCCCCCTCTCGAAAGCGTGTTTGAAGCGCGGCCAGCAAAACCACCAGCACCGCCATCGTCGGCAGGATGAACCATGTCGCCCCAAAGAGCAAAAGGCAGGCAACCGCCGACAAAACGCCCAGCACGGCCGGGGCGCGGCCCTTTTTCGTGCGCCACTGTTCCAGGAAGATCACCACGAACAGCGCGGTCATCACGAACTCGATGCCTCGCGCATCAAAGGGGATCGCCGCACCGAGCAGGGAGCCGAGCAGGGACCCGGCCACCCAGTAGCTTTGGTTCATCGCCGAAAGGCACAGGTCAAACGCCTTTGGGTCAACGCCCTCGGGCGGCGAGGTGGCGCAGAGCAGCGAAAAAGTTTCGTCCGTCAGCGAGAAGACCAGGTAGGGCTTCGCGCGGCCCAGGCCGGCAAAGCGCTCCAGCATGGAAAGGCCGTAAAACAGGTGCCGGGCGTTGACCATCAGCGTCAAAAGCGCCGCCTGCACCGGCAAAAAAGGACCCGAGAGCAGCGACACGGCCACGAACTGCATCGACCCCGCGTACACCGCCGCGCTCATCAAAAGCGCAAAGAGCGCGCCGTACCCCGCGCTTTGCAGCAGCACGCCGAACACCGCGCCCAAGAACACATACCCCGTCAGCACCGGAACGGTGTGCGGAAAAGCGGCCCTGGCCGCCCGCGCGTAACGGGCGACAAGACTCTTTGGCCGATTGCCTTTTTTCGGTTGCTTCACAGTTTGACAGAACCATCCTATCGTCGTAAAATGTCGGGCATGCAAAGGACCGCTTCAAAATGAGGAGGCGTATTCCCCGATGGCCGCGCTGTTTGAAACCGTCATGCTCGTCTGCTTTGGCGCATCCTGGCCCGTTTCGTGCTACAAGTCCTGGAAATCCCGCAAGACGGGCGGCAAGAGCCTGCTCTTTTTGTGCCTGATCGAGCTTGGTTATCTCGTGGGTCTTTTGGGCAAGGCGCTCTATGCCCCCGGCTATGTGATTCTCGTATACGTGGTCAACGCCACATTCGTGGCGACGGATATCGCGCTGTATTTCCGCAACAAGCGCCTGGAGAGGCGGGCGGCGCGGGGGGCCTGAGCCGCTCGCGCGAAACGCCCTTCCCTTGGCGGAAGGGCGTTTTTGTGCGCCCTGCCGCCCCCGTCACAGGTCCTTGAGCTGCGCGAACGGGCCGCGAAGCGCGGGATACAGCGAGCGGTAGACCTCGTAGCCGCGCGCGTAATAGGCGTTCGCCGCGCTGTCGGGCGACAGGGCGTCCCCGTAGCGGAGCATGTCGCGGCAGGCCGCGCGCACGTCCGTGTACAGCCCCGTGCCCACGCCCGCGAGGATCGCCACGCCCAGGGCTGCTCCCTCGCCTGACAGCGCCGTGCGCACCTTCAGGCCAAACATATCCGAAAGCATCTGCCGCCACAGCGGACTTTTCGACCCGCCGCCGCACGCGAGCATCTCCGTCGGCGTGACGCCCATTTGAGACAGCACGGTCAGGCTGTCCTTGAGCGCGTACGTCGCACCCTCCATGACCGCGCGCATCAGGTCGCGCCGCGTGTGCATGCCTGACAGGCCGATGAACGCGCCGCGGCAGTCCGGGTCAAGGTGCGGCGTCCTCTCGCCCATCAGGTAGGGCAGGTACAAAAGCCGGTTCGCACCGATGGGGGAGCGCCGGATCTGCTCGTTCATCAGCGCGTATGGGTCTTCGTCCATGAGCTCGGCCGCTTCCTTTTCCGCCGCGCAGAAGGTGTCGCGGTACCACTTGAGCGACAGGCCCGCCGCCTGCACCACGCCCATCACGTGCCACGCGCCGGGCACGGCGCAGCAGAACGTGTGCACGCGGCCCTTGGGGTCGATGGACAGCGTGTCCGTGTGCGCGAACACCACGCCGGACGTGCCGATGGTTGTGAACGCCTTCCCGTCCTCCACCACGCCCACGCCGACCGCCGCCGCCGCGTTGTCGCCCGCGCCGCCGACCACGGCGGTTTTCGTGGAAAGCCCGGTGAGCGCGGCCGCTTCCCTGGAAAGATACCCGGTGATCTCGGGGGATTCGTACACCTGTGCGAGAAGCGCGGGGTCGATGTCCAGCGCCGACAGCACCTCAAGGGACCATCTCCGGTTCGGCACGTCCAGGAGCTGCATGCCCGACGCATCCGACACCTCGGTGGCGAACTCGCCCGTCAGCTTGTAGCGCAGGTAGTCCTTAGGAAGCAGGATGTGGCGGCATTTCCGATACGTTTCCGGCTCGCGGTTTTTCACCCACAGGATCTTGGACGCCGTAAACCCGGTCAGCGCCGGGTTGGCCGTGATCTCGATCAGCCGCTTTTCGCCCACGCGCCGCGTGATCTCCTCGCACTCCGCGCCCGTGCGCTGGTCGGCCCAGATGATGGAACGGCGAAGCGGCTCGCCCCTGTCGTCCAGCATCACCAGCCCGTGCATCTGGCCGGAGATGCCGACGCCCTTCACCGCCTCCGGCGAAACGCCGCTTCTGTCCATCACCTCGCGGATGGTGCGCACGGCCGCATCCCACCAGTCAAGTGCGTCCTGCTCCGCCCAGCCGTTTCGCGGCTGGTAGAGCGGGTATTCCACCGACGCGGACGCGGCGATTTCGCCGTCCGCGCGAAAGAGCACGGTTTTCGTGCCCGAGGTCCCCAGATCAATGCCCATCAGGTACTGCATGGCGGTCCCTCATTCGTTCGGTCGATTTATGTTTGGAAAGCCGATCGCGCGGCCTTTCGCGCAGAGCGCGTCAGGATCTGTAAAGCATCGCCCGGGCATGTGCCCGCGCCGTCTCACCGCCGCCGAGCATCCTCGAAAGCACCTCCACGCGGCCCTCCGTGTCCAGCGAAAGCACGTCCGTGCGGGTGCGGCCGTCCCGCTCGCGCTTTTCCACCAGGTACTGGGTGTCCGCCCTGGCGGCGATCTGCGGCAGGTGGGTGACGCACAGCACCTGGCGTGACTGCGCCACCTTTTTCATCTTGTCGGCCACGATCTGCCCGGTGCGGCCGCTGATACCGGTATCCACCTCGTCGAACACCAGCACCGGGATGCCCTCTTTTTGCGCCTCGATGCACTTGAACGCCAGCATGATGCGCGACAGCTCGCCGCCCGACGCCACACGCGACAGCGGGCGAAGCGGCTCGCCCGCGTTGGCGGACAGGAGGAATTCCACCCTGTCATAGCCGTCGGGGGTCAGGGGGGTATCCTCGGCAAAGGACACCTCAAAGCGCGCGCCGCGCATGCCCAGGTCCTCAAGCTCGGACAGCACCTGCGCCCGGCAGGCGTCGGCCAGCGCGCGGCGCGACGCCGTCAGCGCGCTCGCCGCCTCATGAAGCACGGCCCGCAGCGCCTTTTCTTCCTTTTGCAGCCTGTCCTTTCGCTCGTCGGCGTGCTCGATTTCCGAAAGCTCGGCGCGTGCCGCTTCGGCAAAGGCGATCATGGCCTGTGTCGTCGCGCCGTACTTGCGCTTCAGCCTGCCCAAAAGGTCCAGCCGCGCCTCGATCTCCTCCAGGCGCTTTGGGTCGACGCCCGAATCCTCCCGAAGGTCGTAAAGGTCGCCCGCCACGCTTTCCAGCGCGTATACGGCCTCGGCCACCTGGTCGTGCGCGCGCTCGTACGCCTCGGCGTAGCGGCTGACGGACCCGAGCGCCTCCATCGCCACGCGCAGCGCATCCAGCGCGGGCAGCGCCTCGTCGTCAAAGCCGCCGGAGATATACGCGTACGCGCGCTCCAGCCCCTCGCGGATGCGCTCGGCGTTTCGCATGCGGGCGCGCTTTTGCTCCAGCCCGTCCTCCTCGCCGGGCACGAGGCTTGCGCTGTCCAGCTCGTCCAGCTGGAAGCGGAGCATGTCCTCGCGCCGCGCCCGGGCGAGCGCGTCCTCCTCGGCGGAGGCCAGCGCCCGCTTTGCCTCGCTGTAGCGGGCAAACGCTTCTTGCACCGCGTGAACGCGCGCGCGGTGGGCCTCGTCGCCCAGCGCGTCCAGGAACCGAAGGTGCGTGCCGGGGTCCAAAAGGCTCTGATGCGCGTGTTGGCCGTGGAGGTCCACCAGCACGGAGGTTATCCGCTTGAGCTGGGACAGGGGCACCATCGCGCCCGCCACGCGGCAGACGCTGCGGCCGGTCTGGTTGATCTCGCGCGAGATCAGCAGCTGCCCGTCCTCCGCCGAAAGGCCCATCTCTTCCAGCGCTTCCAGCGCGCGCGGCGCGCCCGCGACGTCAAAGAGGGCCTCCACCCGGCCCTTGTCCGCGCCGCCGGCGATGCGGTCCTTGTCCGCGCGCCCGCCCAGCACAAAGTCGACCGCGCCCACGACGATGGATTTGCCCGCGCCCGTTTCGCCCGTCAGCACGTTGAGGCCGGGCGCGAAGGACACGTCCAGCCGGTCGATCAGGGCAATGTCGCGGATGGAAAGCGAAAGCAGCACTACTTCATCATCCCTCTGAAGCGCTCGGCGACCGCGGGCGCGTTTGCGGCGTCGCGCACGATCACCAGCACGGTGTTGTCGCCCGCGAGGGTGCCGACCGTCTCCTGCCAGCGCATGGTGTCGACCAGCTCGGCCGCGACGTGCGCGCTGCCCGGCAGCGTCTTGATCACGATGAGGTTTTGCGCGGTGTCGACGGCGAGCACCGTCTCGGCAAACACGCGGCGCAGGCGCTCGTTCAGGCCCTGCTCGGCCTTTTCCGCCACGGCGTAGCGGTAGGTGCCCTGCTCGGTCAGCACCTTGAGCAGGCGAAGCTCCTTGATGTCGCGCGAAACGGTGGCCTGCGTGACGTCAAACCCCCGCGCGCGCAGCACCTGCGCCAGCTCGTCCTGCGTTTCGACGGCGGTGGTCTCGACAATTTCCAAAATGGCCCGATGGCGTTGCATCTTCATAAGGCCCCTCCTGCTTCTTCAATCGCCGGACGGCATTTCGCCGCCCCATTTGGAAAGCTTGTTGCGCAGCAGTTCAAAAAAACGGTCGTCCGTGAAGCGCACAAACGGCAGCGTTCGTTCGGACCTTTTGATGAGCAGCGTCGCCGCGTCGCACAGCACGCGGCCGGGCGCGCCGTCCACCGACAGGAGCATGCCGCCGTCCTCCCCGCGCGGGCGAAAGCGCAGGCGGATGTGCGACGCCGCCGAGACGACCATCGGCCGGCTGGACAGCGTGTGCGGGCAAATGGGCGAGAGCACGAAGCAGTCAAGCCCCGGCGCGACGATCGGCCCGCCGGCGGACAGCGAGTAGGCGGTGGACCCCGTGGGGCTGGCGACGACCGAGCCGTCGCCGGCGTAGCGGGCCGCCAGCGTGCCGTCGATGCAGATGTCGGTTTCCAGCACGCGGGAAAAGCTGCCGCGGGTGACCACCACGTCGTTGAGCGCGGTATACGCCTCGCTTTCGCCCTCGAGCCCGGCGTCAAGCAGCATGCGCTGCTCGAGCCTGAAATCGCCCGAGGAAAGCCGCCCAATCGCCTCGCCGAGGGCGTTTGGGGCGCACTCGGCCAAAAAGCCCAGGGTGCCGATGTTCACGCCTAAAATCGGGCGGATGTGCGGCCCCATCATGCCCACCGCCCGCAGGATCGTGCCGTCGCCACCCAGCACCAGCAGCGCATCGGCTTCCCGCATCCTTTCCCTTTCCGACCGGGGAAAGTCGGGGCCGCACGCGGTCTGCGGCTCGGCGATCAGCCTGACGCCCGCGCGGCCGCATGCCGCGACCACCGCCGGCACCAGCGCCTTTGCCTCCGGCTTTTGCGTATGGATCACAAGGCCCAGCGTCTGTATTTTCATCCATTCCCACCTAATAACAGTATACCAGAAACTGCATGATATTGCAATTACCGGCCCAACGTTTTATGCGCATTGACGACAATTTCCGCCAATTCCTGCGGCCCGAGGAACGAGGGGGTATGCAGGGCATGCGTCAGATAGAATAAAAACTCAATATTGCCCTCCGGCCCGGTCACGGGCGAAAAATCCGCCGCCGACACGCGCCAGCCCATGCCCTCGACGAATGCGTGCAGCTCCTCAAGGACCTGAAGGTGCACCCCTTCTTCCCGGACGACGCCCTTTTTGCCCACGCGCTCCCGTCCCGCCTCAAACTGCGGCTTGACCAGCGTCACAAAGCGGCCGCTTTCCCCCAAGATGGGGGCGAGCGCGGGCAAGATCAGCCGGATGGAGATGAACGACACGTCCATCACGCAAAGCGACGGGCGGTCCGGAAAATCCGCCTCCTTCAGCAGGCGGGCGTTCGTGCGCTCCATGACCACGACGCGCGGGTCGTTGCGCAGCCGCCAGTCGAGCTGGCCGTACCCCACGTCCACCGCGTAGACCTTCTTCGCGCCCGCGCGCAGCAGCACGTCCGTAAACCCGCCGGTGGACGCCCCGATGTCCGCGGCCACCGCGCCCCGCGCGTCGACGGAAAACGCCTCCAGGGCCTTTTTAAGCTTCAGCCCGCCCCGGCTGACGAACGGGTTTTGCGGCGCGCGCACCGTAACGGCGTCGCCGTCCCCGACCTTGAGCGACGCCTTGTCCGCCCGCTGGCCGGCGACGAACACCGTGCCGGAAACGATCAGCGCCTGCGCCTTTTCGCGGCTTTCGACAAGCCCGCGCGCCACGAGCGCCACGTCGAGCCTTTCCTTACCGGCCATGAAGCGCCTCCTCCACCAGGGCGGCCACCCGGCCGGCGTGGATGCCGCATTCGCGCGAAAGCCCCTCGATCGAGTGCGCGCCCGGCGCCAGGCCCCGGACAGCGAGGGGAATCACCCTGGGCGCGCCGGGCTTGCCCGAAAGAAACGCCGCGACGGCCTCGCAAAGCCCGCCGTTTTGCACGCCCTCCTCGACCACCGCCACCACCCGGTGCGAAAGAAGCTTCGCGAGCGTCTCCTCCGTAAGCGGCAGCAGCGTAGATGCGCTCCATACCGCGCAGGAAACGCCCCGGGCGCGCAAAAGCGCCGCCGCCTCGCGCGCCGTTTCCACCGTGTGGCCGTAGCCCACGATGGCCGCGCCCTCGCCCGCCTCCACCCGCCGCCACGCGCCCACGGCCTCGCCGGGCAGCGCTTCGGGCAGGTCCTTGGGGTAGCGGATCACCACCGGGCCTTCGGCATGGAAGGCCGCGCGGATCTGCCCGGCAAGCTCGGCGGCGTCGCAGGGCGCGTACACGGTCAGGTTCGGCAGGGCGCGCAGCATCGGCAGGTCGTAGACGCCCTGGTGCGTTGCGCCGTCGCCGGAGACAAAGCCGGCATGGTCCGCCAGCACCACGACAGGCAGGCTTTGCAGGCATACGTCGTGCAAAAGCTGGTCCATCGCGCGCTGCAGAAAGCTGGCGTACACCGCGAACACCGGCCGAAGGCCGCCCGCCGCAAGCCCCGCGGCCATGGTCATGGCGTGCTCCTCCGCGATCCCGACGTCAAAGAACCGGCCTGGAAACCTTTCGGAAAACGCGCAAAGCCCGGTGCCCTGCGGCATCGCGGCCGTGATCGCGACGATGCGGTTGTCCCCTTCGGCCAGCTCGGTCAGCGCCCGGCCCGCGACCGCGGCCGCGGACACCGTGCCCTCGCACCTTTTGGTGCGCGCCTTGCCGTTTTCCACGAAGAACGGAGCCACGCCGTGGAACGCCTCGGGCTTTCGCTCGGCGAGCGCGTAGCCCCTTCCCTTTTGCGTGATCGCGTGAACGACCACCGGGCAGCGCATCGACCGCGCGTCGCGCAGGGCGCGCTCCAGGGTTTCCAGGTCGTGCCCGTCGATGGGGCCGAGGTAGGAAAACCCCAGCGCCTCGAAAAATTCGCCCGGCACCAGCATCAGCTTGATCGTGCGCTTGATCCTTTCCATTGCGGCCATGATCGGGTGGCCGATGACCGGAACGTGCAGCAGCCCCCGCTTGACGGCCCGCTTGGTGCCGATCCACCGCCTGCTGCCGCGAAGCCTTGTCAGATACCGCGACAGCGCGCCGACGTTTCGGGCGATGGACATGGCGTTGTCGTTGAGCAGCACGATGAGCGGCGTGGGCCGGCTTCCCGCGTCGTTGAGCGCCTCGTAGCAAAGGCCCCCCGTCATCGCGCCGTCGCCGACGAGCGCCACGACCGAATGGGTCTGCCCCCTCAGGTCGCGCGCGCGCGCAAACCCAAGGGCCGCCGAGATCGCCGTGGAGGCGTGGCCGGTCTCAAACACGTCGTACGGGCTTTCGGATCTTTTCGGAAAGCCGGACAGCCCGCCCTCGGCGCGCAGCGTGGCAAAGCGCGCCCTTCGCCCGGTCAGCAGCTTGTGCGTATAGCTCTGGTGGCCCACGTCAAAGACGATTTTGTCATAGGGCATGTCAAAGACGCGGTGAAGGGCGAGCGTCAATTCCACCGCGCCGAGGTTGGAGGCCAGATGCCCCCCCGTGTTGGCCACCGCGTCGATGAGCGTCTGGCGGATCTCCCCGGCCAGCGCCCTCGTTTCTTCCATGGAAAGCCGCCGGATGTCGGCGGGCGACAGAATCGTTTCTAACATAGGCAGAGTATACCACGCCGGCACGATTGGCGCAAACTGACATTGAACGGGAGGCGCGCATCGCGTATACTTGACGTATTCATCCCATGAGGTGCGCGTATGAAACGTCTTTTCGCGCTTGCTCCGCTGCCGCTTTCGCTGCTGCTCCGGCTTCTTTCGTCCCTTCGCCCCGATTGGACGGAGCGTTTTTTCAGCCGGGGCGTCTATCCCTTTTTGGCCGGGCCCGTCAGCCGCCTGATGGGCCTTTGCCCCGTGCCGGTGGTGGAACTGCTGGTTGCCGCGCTTGTCGGGTTTGTGCTATACTCTGTGTTCAAAAAGCGCTTTTTTCGCGTATTTGCCCTCCTGGGCCTTGTCGCTTCGCTGTTTTTAGGTTTCTGGAGCCTGAACTACTTTCGCCTGCCGCTGGAGGAAACGCTGGATATTCCGGTGCGCGCCTCCACCGTTCAGGAACTGACCGCGCTGTGCGACAAGCTGATGGAAGACGCCAACGCGCTGTACACCGAGCCGCCCGAGGAACTGCTCCCCCTGGCGGGCGCGGCGCTGAACGCGGCGGCCCGCGACTGGCCCATCCCCGCGGGCGCCTGGGGAAAGCCGAAAAAGGCGCTTGCAAGCCCGCTTCTGTCGCGCCTGCTGATCGAGGGAATCACCTCGCCGTTTACGTGCGAGGCCCTGGTCAACGGCGGCATTCCGGCGGTGTCACTGCCGTTTGTGGCGTGCCACGAGGCGGCGCATGTGCGCGGCTTTGCCCGCGAGGAGGACGCGAACCTGATCGCCTACCTCGCCTGCGCGGCGTCCGACGCGCCCTTTTACCGCTACAGCGGCGCGGTCAGCGCGCTGCTGCACTGCCTGAACGCGCTTCAACGCGCCGACGGGGAAGCCTACCAGGCCCTTCGCCGGACGCTTTCGGACGGGGTGCGGGCGGACCTTGCCGCCCACGCGGCGTACTGGGCGCAGTATCGCGGCACCACGGCGGCCGAGGTGGGCGCGCGCGTGAACGACGCGTATTTGCAGGCCCTGGGCGGCGGCGACCAGAGCGCCCGCTCCTACGGGCGGCTGGTCGATCTTTTGCTGGCACTTGAACGAAAGAAAGGAATGGAACCCGTATGAACGACGCGCGCATCCGGCGGTTGGCCCTGGGCGGCGTGCTTGCGGCCCTGGTGCTGCTGGCCACCTACTCGATCAAAATCCCCGTGCCCGCCACCGGCGGCTATGTCCACCCGGGCGACGCGGCGATTCTTCTGTCCGCCGTATGGCTGGGGCCGTACGCGGCGCTCATCGGCGGCGTGGGGTCCGCGCTTGCGGACCTGCTGGGCGGATATTTTG
>CAZUIA010000006.1:17748-31417 GCA_964620835.1 uncultured Oscillospiraceae bacterium | reverse complement strand
TGCTGGACCCGTACGGCGACGGGACGGTGCCGGGGCTTTCCCCGCTGAACGTCACGGCGGATGAGGTGCTGTGCAGCCATGGGCATCACGATCACGCCGCGACCGAGGCGGTGCGGCTGCGAAAGACGGCCGGGCCCTCGCCGTTTACGGTGACTCGCGTTTTGACGGCGCACGACGATTGCGGCGGGGAAAAGCGGGGGATGAACACCGTCCATGTTGTGGAGGCAAAAGGGCTTCGCGCGGCGCATCTCGGGGATCTGGGGCATCCGCTAACAGAAACGCAGGTCAAGGACCTAGGCGTGGTGGATGTGCTGATGATCCCCGTCGGCGGGCTGTACACCATCGACGCCGCGCAGGCGAAGGAAGTGGCGGACGCGGTGGGGGCCGCCGTGGTGGTGCCGATGCATTACCGGTCCGACCGGTTTGGCTTTCCGGTGATCGGCTTGCTGGAAGAATATACCCGGCGCTGCGACGATGTGCGGATCATGCCGGGAGACACGGTGGAGATTGTCAAGGGTATGCCGAAGCAGACGCTGGTGCTGCAATACATGGGATAAGCCCCGGCGCGGCGGAGGAACCCCGCGCGGCCCAAGGGTTTGGGCCGCCGAATCGCGGCGGCGGCCGCAGCCAAGGTCCGGTGTGTTCTGGCCCCCACCGGTTTACGGGTGAAGGCTGCCGCCAATACCGCCTTTATGGCGCTGAGGAAGGGGATTCACGCCCACCGGCGTTGGTTCAAACGCACGGGGGGGCGGTTTTTGGGGGCCTTTTTATGAAATCCGAACGGCGGAGGCTTAGCCTGCGGGCGTCGCACGCCCGTTTTTTGAAGCATGGAAAACCGTTCCGCGCGTTCGGCGCGCACGCTTGCGGCAGAGAAAGGCTGCATGCGGGCGCGCCTTGTGGCGGGCCATATAGCGGTGCAAAACTATTCTCTGTGCGGCCACCCCAAAGCCGTCCATCGCGAAACATGGCGTCCTCTTGGGCAGGAAAAGGACGCAACAGGATAGCCGAAATGGCTGATCGGCACGCGCTTTGCGCCATGCCGCACCGTACGCTGCGCAAAAGCGCCGCCCGAGGCGGTCTACGATATGCCGTTTGAAAGACGTAAAGGAGTTTTCTATGGATCGGAGAATGGAAAGACTGCGCAATGAAATTGACCGGATCGATGATTCCATCCTGCAGCTTTTTAAGGAGCGGATGCACCTTGTCGACCGTTTGACGGATGAGAAAATGACCGCGAGAATACCGGTGACGCTGCCGATGCGGGAGCAGGCGATTCTGCTCCGAATTGCCGAGGAGGCCGGGCCGGAGCTTGCGCCGTATGCCAAACTGCTTTTCATGGCTATGTTTGCCGCGAGCCGGTCGTGGCAGACAAAGCGCATGAGGCCCAAGACGGGCTATTTGTCCGCAAAGATCGGCCAGGCGCTGCGCGCCATGCCGGACAAGCTGTTCCCTGCCGGCGCGACCGTTGCCGGCTCGGGCGTTCGCGACAGTTTTTCCCAAACCGCCTGCGAGGGTTTTTTTTCGCAGGTCAGCCTCCTGCACTGCAAGGATTACCGGAGCGTATTCAGCGCGCTCGACAAAGGCCTGTGCCAGTTCGGCGTGGTGCCGATTCAATCCAGCGGCTTTGGCTTCGTGACGGAGGTATACGACCTGCTGGAGCAGTACGGGTTTTACATTGTGCGCGCTCTTTGCCTGGACACCGGCTATTCCCTGTTTGTCAAAAACGGAACGATTCTCTCGCAGGTTGAGGAAATTTTCGCGTATGCGCGGGCGATGGGGGAGTGCTCCGCGTTTTTAAAGACGTGCCCGTCCGCGAAGGTCATCGTTTGCGACAGCAATGCCCAGGCTGTCGCCCAGGCGGCGGAGAGCGAGCGGCTGCACGTCGGCGTGATCGCGCCGCCCGCAATGGCCGGGTGCACCGGGTTCGTCTCCATCGCGGATCGGATTGAAAACGTGCAAAGGGGCCGCACCCGCTTTGTATGCGTTTCCAAGGACCTGGTGATCTATCCGCAATCCAAAAGAACGAGCCTGATGCTGACGGCCCCGAGCATGCAGGACGCGATTTGCGTGCTGGCGGAGGTGTTTACGATGCCGAACGTGAAGGTTCTCAACCTGCAAAGCCGGCCGGACCCGAACCGGGGAGGCGAGGCACGGATATTCATGGATATGGATGCTTCGCTCGATGAGCCGGGGATGCTTTCGCTGCTGGACTATCTGGAATCCGACAGAACCAAGCTTCGGTATCTGGGCACGTATGTGGAATCGTAGCCGGGCGGGGCGTCGCCCGCGGAGGATACCGTCGGTCGGTATTGCTTTCAGGCCGGATCAGTCCGTGGAAGCGTACTCGAACCCGGCGGCGGCGCCTGTCTGGTCAAACAGCAGTTCTCCTTTGGCAAACAGCCGGTACCGGACGGCGGCGGCCGGGCTTTCCCGGATGACGCGGCCCATGGCGCCCGCTATGGGCGCCTGCAGGGCGACGGGCTGCTGGCAAAGGCACTGCGCGGTGAACGTATACGGGTGCTGGCGGATTTCCAGCCATTGCGGGGTGAACCGCTTGATATGGGCGCCGCGGTAGGTCGCCAGGCGGTATTCCCGGCCCTGGTGCCGGATGGAGCAGATGCATCCGGGAAAGACGAACGGGCCCAAAGGGATGGTGGCGGCGGAGGCCATGATGGAAAGGTCCGCGGCGGCAAACAGGTTGCATTGCGTCCAAAGATAGCGGCTTGGAAAGGAGTGCCCCCAATCCGTCTCAATATAGCCGACCGCCCCGTCCAGCCGGATGGTTTCGCCCTGCAGGCGCAGCGTGCCGCGCACCGCATGGCGCATGCTGATCACGCCGTGGTTGCACTGCATGGCGGGGATATGGCGGAAAGGCCCCATGATGTCGCTGCCAAGCGGCGTGAGCGGACCGTATTGCAGGCTGCCCTGCAGAGAAATGTCCGGCCTTTGGATGCGCAGCTCCACCCCTTCGGCGGAAAAGCGACTGTCTCCGATCCGGACCGATAGTCGGGTTGTTTCGGCGCTAAAGACATCGGCGGGGAAGGAAACGCCGTATGCCTGCCGATTGCATACGATTTGCAGCATGGCCTCGCGCCGGCCGTTTGCATCCAGATGGAAGGAAGGAATCAGCGCCAGCGTCTGCCCGTCCAAGGCATGCTTGAAATACCAGCCCTCGAAAAACGGCCGGCGTGCGTTTGTAAAATGGAAATACTTTGTTTTTTGCATGCGCCACCTCGGTGGGTAGCATGCCCGGTTCCCCACACGAATAGCCGGCCGCGGGCCGCCCGCGCCCGCTTTACACAAGCGCTTCAAACGTGATATGATGAACCTCGCACGAGGTGATGGATATGAAAACGGTGCTCGGCTGCATCCGCCGTGCCGATCAGGATTTTGACATGCTCGGGGATAAGGACCATGTGGCGGTGGGTGTGTCCGGGGGAAAGGACAGCCTGCTGCTGCTGCGCGCGCTGTCCTTGTACCGCCTGTTTTCCCACAAGAGTTTTACGCTGGAAGCCCTGATGCTGACGATAGGCCTGGAGCCGTTTGACACCTCGGGCGTTGAAAGGTTTTGTCAGGAGATCGGCGTGCCGCTCACCGTCAAGCGGACCGACATCGGCAAGGTGGTCTTTGAGCAGCGCAAGGAGAAAAATCCCTGCGCGCTGTGCGCCAAGATGCGCCGCGGCGCGCTCAACGAGCTGGCCAAGGCGCGCGGCGCCAACAAGCTGGCACTCGGCCACCACCGTGAGGACGTGCTGGAAACGCTCCTCATGAGCCTGTTCTTCGAGGGCCGCCTGCATACGTTTCACCCGGTCACATACCTTTCGCGGACGGACCTTACGGTCATCCGGCCGATGGTATACCTGCCGGAAAAGCACATTCTCCACATGGCCCGCGCGCTTTCCTTGCCGGTGACGAAAAACCCCTGTCCCGCCGACGGCCACACGGCCCGGCAGGAAATCAAGGATCTGATGAAAACGCTGACGAAAACATACCCGAACCTGAAAACGCTGATGCTTTCGGCCCTGCAGAACAAGGCGCAATATGGGCTTTGGGACCAAAAAATGGTTGGAAAGCCGGACGGTATGGCATGATACGGATAGAGGGAGACGCGCCCATCGCGCGGATGCTGAAGGCGGCGGACGGCCGCGCGCGCTTTCATATGCCGGGCCACAAGGGCCTGTTGCTGCCCGAGGACATGACGGAGCTTTCCGTTACGGACGACCTCTACGCGCCTTCTTCCGGCATCGCCGAGGCGGAAGTGCTGGCGGCGAAGGCCTGCGGGGCGGCCCGGACGATTCTACTGACCGGCGGGGCGACGGCCGGGCTGCTGGCAATGCTGCTCTGCAGCGTGCCGCCCGGCCACAAGGTGATCCTTTCGCGAAACGCGCACCACGCGGCGCTGTCGGCCTGCGTGTGGGGGGATCTGGACGCGGTGTTCACGGACGATCCCGCGCGCTCGATCCAAGAGCACCCGGACGCCCGCGCCGTGCTCGTCACACGGCCGGACTACTACGGCGCTTGCGAGGACCTTTTGCCTCTTTCGCGCCTGGCGCGCGAGCGGGGCATGCTGCTGCTGGCGGACGAGGCGCACGGCGCGCACTTTGCCTGGTGGGATGCCCCCAAGAGCGCCGGCAGGCTCGGCGCGAACGCCTGGGTGCAAAGCGCGCACAAGACCCTGCCCGCGCTGACGGGCGCGGCGTGGCTGCACCTGTCTGAAACGATGGATGAAGGCCGCGCGCGCCGTTTTTTGCGCATGGTGCAGACGTCCAGCCCGCCGTTTCCGATCCTCAGATCCCTGGACGACGCGCGCGCCTGGATGGACGCGCACGGGGCGCAGGCGCTTCAAGCCCTGAAAGCGTCTCTGGCGGAGCTTCGCAAAAGGATCGCGGCGCTTCCCGGCTATTTGAACGTCCCAAGCGACGACCCGACGCGCCTGGTGATCGCAACGCGCGGCCGGGGGCTGACGGGCCTTCAGGCACAGGCGCTGCTTCGGGACCGGGGCGTCGATGTGGAGATGGCGGACGACGGGTGCGTGGTGTGCATCACGACCGTGGCGGATACGCCGGAGAGCTTTCGGCGGCTGTACGAGGCGCTCGCCGCGCTGCCGAAGGGACCGCCGCTTCCCCCGTGCGAGGATAAGCGGCCAGAGCCCGGCCCGCGCGCGATGGGCCTTCGGCAGGCGGCGCTTGCGAAGCAGGAGGCGGTGCCGCTCTCCTTGGCCGCGGGGCGCGTCGCTTCCATGGGGGCGGGGATGTATCCGCCGGGCGTTCCGTTCGTGCTGCCGGGCGAGAGGGTCACCGAAGCGTGCGCCAGGCGGCTTTTGGCCCTGCCCCCGGATCGCCGCTTCGGCGTGGAAAACGATCGAATGATCTGTGTGAAGTGAGGAAATGACATGCGGTACGATGCGGTATTGTTTGACCTGGACGGCACGCTGGTGGCATCCGCGCCGGGGATTACCGGCTCGGTGCGCTATACGATGGATAAGATCGGCCGCCCGCCCATGGCCGAGCAGGTGCTCGAGCGCTTTGTCGGCCCGCCGCTGTACGAATCGTTCCAGCGGTACGCGGGGCTTTCCGACGCGGAGGCTGAAAAGGCCGTGGCGGTGTATCGCGCGCATTATACCGAAAGCGGCGTGCTGAACGCGACGGTTTTCACGGGCATTCCAAACCTGCTGCGCCAGCTCAAGGAGGAGGGCACCTACCTGGCGATCGCCAGCGCAAAGCCCACGATCTCGGTGCTTCGGATGCTGGAGCATTTCGGCCTTTTGCGGTTTTTCGACCGCGTGATCGGGGCGTCGCTGGAGCGCAAGGACGCCAGTAAGGAATCGCTCCTTCGCGACGCGCTGCCGGCGCGCTATGTCCGCGCGGCGATGGTGGGCGACCGGATGTATGACATGGAGGCCGCCAAGGCCATCGGGATCAGCGCCGTGGGCGCGGGCTGGGGCTACGGTTCCCCGGAGGAGCTGCGCCAGGCGGGCGCCGACGTGGTCGCGTCCTCGGTGGCGGATGCCGCGCGGTTTTTGCTTGGCGAGGAGGCGCTGCCCCCCAAGGGTTTTTTCATCAGCATCGAGGGCCTGGACGGCAGCGGAAAAACCACGCAGATGAACGCCGTGGCCGAGCACATCCGCGCGCGCGGGTATGATATCTTCACCACCCGCGAGCCGGGCGGCACGCCCATCTCCGAGGATATCCGCCGCCTGGTGCTGGACCCGGACCGCACGGTGTGCGCCGAGACGGAGGCGCTGCTGTACGCGGCGGCGCGCGCCCAACACGTGCGCGACGCGATCCGCCCGGCCGTCCGCCAGGGGCGGGTGGTGCTGTGCGACCGGTATGTCGATTCGAGCATTGTGTACCAGGGCGCGGGGCGCGAGCTGGGCATGGATCAGGTGATGGCGATCAACGCCTTTGCCACCGGCGGCACCATGCCGGATCTGACGCTGCTGTTCGTCGTGGACGCGCAGACGGCGTTCCTTCGCCGCTCGAGCGCGACCAAGCTGGACCGGCTGGAGCGCGCGGGGGAGGAGTTCTTCCAGCGCGTGTACGACGCGTACGCCAAGCTGGCCGCGGCCGACAGCGCGCGCGTGCGCGTCATCGACGCGCGGCGCGGCATCGAGGCCGTCACGGCCGACGCCTGCGCGCTGGTGGACCGCCTGCTGTCCTCCCGATGAGGATCGTCGTCGGCATGTCGGGCGGCGTGGACTCGGCCGTCAGCGCGCTCCTGCTGCAGCGCGCCGGGCACGAGGTCATCGGCGTGTTCATGAAAAACTGGGAGGAGACGGATGCGGACGGCGTTTGCACCGCCACGCGCGACTGGCAGGACGTGCAGGCCACGTGCGACGCCATCGGCATCCCGTATTACCCCGTCAACTTCACAAGGGAATACCGCGACCGGGTATTCAGCCATTTTCTGTCGGAATACCAAAAGGGCCGCACGCCGAACCCGGACGTGCTGTGCAACCGGGAAATCAAGTTCAAGGCGTTTTTGGACTTTGCGATGCGCATCGGCGCGCAAAAGCTGGCGACGGGCCACTTTGCGCTCGTGCGCGAGGGGGCGGACGGCTTTGCGCTGCTGCGCGGCGCGGACGCGAGCAAGGACCAGAGTTATTTCCTGTACATGCTCACGCAGCCACCGCTTTCCAGAGCCATGTTCCCCGTGGGCGGCCTGACAAAGGCCGAGGTGCGCGCCATTGCCCGAAAGGCAGGTCTGCCCGTGGCCGAAAAGCGCGATTCCACGGGCGTCTGCTTCATCGGCGAGAGGGATTTCAAGGCGTTTTTGCAGACCTATCTGCCCGCGTCGCCGGGGGATATCGTGACGCTGGACGGAAAGAGGGTCGGTCGCCACGACGGGCTGATGTACTATACGCTCGGCCAGCGGCGCGGGCTTGGCATCGGCGGCGCGCCGGGCAGCGGGGAGCGGTGGTTCGTCGTGGAAAAAGATCTGGCGAACAACCGGCTGGTCGTGGAGCGGGGGCAGGATTCGCCGAGGCTGTATTCCACGCAGTGCCTGGCGGGCGGGGCCACGTGGATCTCGGGGCATGCGCCCGCGCCGTCGTTTGACTGCACGGCCAAGTACCGCTACCGGCAGGCGGACCAGCGCGTGCATGTGGAGGTGGAGGGGGGCACCCTGCTGGTCACCGCGTACGCCGCCCAGCGCGCCGTGACGCCTGGGCAGTCGGTCGTGCTGTATGACGGGGACGTATGCCTCGGCGGCGCGGTGGCGGAGGAGACAAGATAGGGGAGGAAGCGCCTTTTTGCGCCGTACCGCCCGCAAAGCAACGAGGAGAGATCAGCATGCGCACCGACAGGATGTTCATGTTCCTATCCGCGCTTGAAATGAACAACAGCCGCGAATGGTTTTATGAAAACCAGGACGAATACAAGCGCGCCAAGGCGGATTTTGAGGAGCTGCTCGCCGCGCTCACCCCGCGCGTGCGGGCCGCCGACCCCGCCGTTGCCGCCCTGCCCGTGGACAAGATCGCCTATCGGCTTTCGCGCGACACACGCTTTTCGCGCGACAAGTCGCCCTATACGCCAGCCTTTCGCGCGCACTTCGGTCCGGCGGGCAAGCTGCCCGTTCCGTGCGGCTATTTTTTGTCTATCAGGCCGGGCGACCGCTCGTTCCTGGGCGGGGGCCTGTGCAGGGCGGACCTTGGCGACGCGGCCTTCAGGATCCGCGCGGCCATCGACCGCCAGGGCAACGCGCTTTCGAAGATCGAGATGGAAATCGGGCTGCCGCTGCTGGGGGAAAAGCTCAAGCGCATGCCCGCCGGGTTTTCTCCGGACCACCCGCAGGGCGAGTATCTCAAGCTCAAGCAGTGGTATGTCGAGTACCCGCTCCCGGACAGGATCGTGCTTTCGCCGGATGCGCTGATCCGGGATATCTCCCGCGCCTGCGCGCGCCTGCGCCCGCTGAACGAATTCCTGAACCGGGCGCTTTCGGGCTTTCAATGCCCGATTCGCTAGGGCCGCGCGGCAATCGCGCAAGCGGTTTGATCCCGGGGCCGACCGGGTAGAAAAGCGGAAAAGGCGCCTTGCGTGCGCGAAGGAAGGGAGAAGCGGCCATGCCAAAACAGGTTGCGCAGACGGTCAAGGGGAGGCGGACCGTTGACGGGGCGGGCGTTTCGCTGACAAGGGTGCTGGGCGTAAAAAACGCGTATGATTTTGATCCGTTTGTCCTGCTGGACACGTTTGATTCAACCGATCCGGCGGACTATGTCAAAGGATTTCCGCTGCACCCTCACCGGGGCATCGAGACGATCACCTACCTCATCGAGGGCGTGGTCGAGCATCGGGATACGCTCGGAAACCGGGGCCGCATCGGGGCCGGCGAGAGCCAGTGGATGACGGCCGGGAGCGGGATTTTGCACGAGGAAATGCCGCAGCCTTCGCCCAGGCTGCGCGGGCTGCAGCTATGGCTGAACCTGCCCGCCCGGGAAAAGATGGCCGAGCCGGCGTATTTTTCCATCACGCCCCAACAAATTCCGGTCGTCAGCGACGAAAGCGCGACGGTGCGCGTCCTCTCCGGCACATACGGGGGACGGCGCGGCGTGACGCCCCGGCACATCCAGGCGGCGCTGATGGACGTGACCGTTCACCCGGGACAAAGAATTTCGATTCCGACCGATCCGGGGCACACGGTGTTTTGCTACACCCTCGAGGGCGAGGCGCTTCTTGGCGGGCGGCGCGTATCCGAAAAGGCGGCGGCGCTCCTTGATGGGGAAGGCCCGCTGGAAGCGGAGGCGCCGAGCGAGTCAAGCGCGCGGTTTTTCTTCTGCTCCGCCGCTCCGCTGCGCGAGCCGATCGCTTGGGGTGGCCCGATCGTCATGAACACGCAGGAAGAGCTGCAGCTTGCCTTTGACGAGCTGGAGCGCGGAACGTTCATCAAGCGGGGCGCATCGGCGAAGTGAGCCATGCCGATGCGCAGGAGCGGAGTCCGGCCTGAAAGCGCTGCGGTGTTTTTCGGGCCCCTATGCGGGCGGCCCGGGGCAAAAGGATTGGTTCCTCCGGTTTGCCTGCAAAATCCTCGAAAATTCGCCATATTTGCCGCCGGGTTTGACAGAGCTCGCAGGGGAGTGAGGCCCCCGCGAGCTCTGTCCAGGTTTTGGCATATCCTGGGGCGCGGGGGAGATCCCACGCCCGTCGCGTAATCAAAGACCGCTCCTGTCCGGATCGACGGCCCTACACCTTCAGCATCCCCCGAAATCCCCTGCTGCCATAGTACGATTCCGCGCCGTTGTGGTAGAGGAACACATGATCGTAGCGCCGGTCGCCAAACAGGGCCCCGCCGAGGCTTCTGATTTCGGGAGGCGTCAGGATCCAGCTCGAGGTCTTGGTGTCAAACCTCCCCAGCCGCTGCAGGGTCCGGTATTGGTCCTCCGTCAAAAGACAGACGCCCATCGCGCTCGCCATATCCGTCGCGCTGCCTTGGGGCTTGTGCTCCTTTCGCGCGTTAAGCGCCGCCCGGTCATAGCACAGGCTCCGGCGGCCGGCCGGGGTTTCGGGCGAGCAGTCGCAAAAGAGGTATTCGTCCGCCCCTTGGTCATGGCCGATCACGTCGGGCTCGCCGCCGGTTTGCTCCATAGCCCGGAGCGATTCGAGTTTGTCCGGGCTTTTCATAAGCCTGGCCTGCACGCCGGCCCATGAAAGGCCCTCGTGGCGGCCGGGGTTTTGTTCAAACCGCGCCCGCAGCGTTTCAAGCAGCGCGGCCTGCTCGGAAGAAAGCTCTTCTTTGTCTGCCATTTTGCAGCACTCCTTTCCCTTGCGGGAAGTATACCCTCGCAGGGGCCGTCCGCAACAAAAAAAGCGCCGCGGACGAAAAGGCCCGCGGCGCCCGAACTTCAAACCGGGAATTTAGCCGAAATACCGCTTGAGAAGGCCGTCAAAGCCCTTGCCGTGGCGCGCCTCGTCCTTGCACATTTCGTGCACGCTGTCGTGGATCGCGTCAAGGCCCAGCTCCTTGGCCAGGGAGGCGAGCTTCTTTTTGCCGTCGCACGCGCCGTACTCGGCGTCCGCGCGCATCTGCAGGTTCTTCTTCGTGCTGTCGGTCAGGACCTCGCCCAGAAGCTCCGCAAAGCGGGCGGCATGGTCGGCCTCCTCCAGCGCGTAGCGCTTGAACGCCTCGGCCACCTCGGGGTAGCCCTCGCGGTCGGCCGCGCGGCTCATCGCCAGGTACATGCCCACCTCGGCGCACTCGCCGGTGAAGTTTTCGCGAAGGCCGGAGAGGATGCGCTCATCCACGCCCTTGGCAACGCCCACCACGTGCTCGTCGGCGTACTGCTTGTCCTCGCTCATCTCCTTGAATTTCGAAGCCGGCGCCCGGCAGATGGGGCACTTCTCCGGCGGCGCGTCGCCCTCGTGAACATACCCGCAGATGGTGCATACCCATTTTTTCATGTTCAATGTCCTCCTCCTACGCACTTCCTATCCGGCTCTTTGTATATCCCGCTTGGCAGGGACTCAAACAGGGCGAGCAGGGTTTTTTCCATGTCCGCCGGCGCGCAGGCGGCGGTGTGGCGGATGGGCAGGCTTTGCAGCGCCGCGATCTGCGGGGGCACCTGGTTGCCCGTTTGCTTCAAAAGCTTCTGACAGCAGCCAAAGTCGTCCTTTTCCACGCAGTCCAGCGCCTTGGCCACGGCCTTGCCGAACTTGAACGGGCTGGCGGTGCCGACGATCACCGCGTGCGTGGTGTCGCCCGTCGTCTTGCGGTAGCGCCCGAGCATCGTCGAGGCGACGGCCGTGTGCGGATCGATCAGCACGCTCGTCTCGCGCAGCGTCCTGCCGATGGTTTCCAGGCCCTCGCTGTCGGGCACCCAGCCGCCGATCATCGCGTCGCGAAGCTTGGAAAGAAGCGCCGGCCCGACGGCATACCGCTTGTCGCGCTTGAGGTCGTCCATGAAGCCGCGCACCCGCTGCGCGTCGTGCCCAGCGAGCTCGAACAGGTAGCGCTCCAGGTTTGAGGAGACGAGGATGTCCATCGAGGGCGAGGTCGTCTTGTAAAACGGCCGGTTGATGTCGTAGATGCCCGTCTGGATGAAGTCCGCCAGCACGCGGTTGGCGTTCGATGCGCAGATGAGCTTGCCGACGGGCAGCCCCATCTTTTGCGCGTATACCCCGGCCAGGATGTTGCCAAAGTTGCCGGTGGGCACGGCGAAATGCACCTTTTCGCCCAAAGGGATCGCTTTTCGGGCGACCAGGTCCGCGTAGGCGGAAAAATAGTACGCCACCTGCGGCGCGAGCCGGCCGAAATTGATGCTGTTCGCGCTGGTCAATAGGCGGCCCTGCCTGTCCATCTCCGCCTGAAACCGGGGGTCCATGAAGATGCGCTTGACGCCCGTCTGCGCGTCGTCAAAGTTGCCCTCCACGGCGATCACATGCGTGTTTTCCCCCGCTTGTGTGGCCATCTGCAGGTACTGCGCACGGCTTACGCCATTTTGGGGATAGAACACGGCGCAGCGGGTGCCGGGCACATCGCAAAACCCTTCCAGGGCGGCCTTGCCCGTATCGCCGGAGGTGGCGACGAGGATGACGATCTCCTTGTCCACGCCGTTTTTGCGGGCGGACAGGGCCAGAAGGTGGGGGAGGATCTGCAGCGCCATGTCCTTGAAGGCAAGCGTGGGCCCGTGGTACAGCTCCAGCAGGCTGGTGTTGCCGTTCAGTCGACGAAGCGGCGCGGGCGCGCAACACTCAAACCGGCTTCCGTAGGCCGCCTGCGTGGCCTTATAAAGCTCGGCTTCAGAAAAGTCGTCCAGCAGCAGCGACAGGATGCGCTGTGCGCGCTCGGCGTAGGAAAGCGCGCACAGCGATTCGATTTCCAAAGAGGATACTTGCGGAAGGCTTTCCGGGGCGTACAGGCCGCCGTCGGGCGCGATGCCCGCCAAAATCGCCTGCGACGCCGTGACGCCCTGTCCGCCGCGGGTACTTACCAACATAACAGCACTTCCTAGATGATGTATTGCTTCAGGTATTCCGGCGGATTGCCCGCGTCTCCGTTGCAACTGATCACGAAGCGCACGTTGTGCCGGTCGCTGACGGTCTTCAGCCGGTCAAAAAGCCACTGAAGGTTTTCAATGTCCTCCTTCACCAGCTTTAAAAACGCGTCGACGAATACGAGGCGGATATCGAAATTTTGCGCCAGCAGGCCGCAAACAAAGCCGCTGAACATCTGTGCGTTGTGCACGTCATATTCACCGGCATTGATGAAGCGTATTTCATGGCGCAGGTCGAACATATAGCGGTTATCATCATCGATGAACAACACGTCGCCTTTTTGATCCTTGATGGAATCATTCGCCATGTCGATCAACCGTTTGGTTTTCCCCGAGCCCTTTTTCCCATAGATGACCTCAATCATGGGCTGACCACTCCTTTCCTGCGTAAAGTTCCCGTAAAGTGAGTATAACGCAAAACGGCGGGAAGCGCCAGCGTTAAAAACGAAACGATTTACAGGCCCATCTCCGCCTTGACTTCCCCGAAGCATTCGACCGCGAAATCCAGGTCCTCGCGCGTGTGGGCGGCGCTGACCTGGGTGCGGATGCGCGCCTTGCCCATGGGCACGACCGGGTAGGAAAAGCCGACGACATAGACGCCCTTTGTCAGCATCCGGGCCGCGAACTCCTGCGCGACGCGGGCGTCGTAGAGCATGATGGGCACGATGGGGTGTTCGCCGGGGATCACGTCAAGGCCGATGCCGGACAGCGCCTGCCGGAAATACGCGGCGTTTTCGTGCACCCGGTCGCGAAGCGCCGTGCTCTCTTCCAACAGGTCCAGCACGCCCAGCGTGACCGCGCAGATGGCCGGGGCGACGGAGTTGGAAAACAGGTAGGGCCTGGAGCGCTGGCGGAGCAGGTCCACGATTTCCTTCCTCGCGGCGGTGTAGCCGCCGGACGCGCCGCCCATGGCCTTTCCAAACGTGCCGGTCAGGATGTCCACGCGGCCCATGACGCCCGCGTGCTCGTGCGTGCCACGGCCCCTTTCGCCCATGAAACCGACCGCGTGGCTGTCGTCCACCATGACGAGCGCGCCGTATTCGTCGGCCAGGTCGCAGATCGCGGGCAGGTTCGCGATGATGCCGTCCATGGAGAACACGCCGTCCGTCGCGATCAGCTTGATGCGGCAGTCCTTCGCGGCCTCCAGCTGGGCCCGAAGGTCCTTGATGTCGTTGTTTTGGTAGC
>CAZUIA010000006.1:0-17738 GCA_964620835.1 uncultured Oscillospiraceae bacterium | reverse complement strand
GTCGATGATGGAGGCGTGGTTGAGCGCGTCTGAAATTACCGCGTCCTCCGGCCCCAGCAGCGTTTCAAACAGGCCGCCGTTGGCGTCAAAGCAGGAGGAGTAGAGGATGGCGTCCTCCATACCCAGAAACACGGAAAGCCGCCTTTCCAGCGCCTTGTGAATGCCCTGCGTGCCGCAGATGAAACGCACGCTCGACAGGCCGAAGCCCCAGTAATCGTACGATTCCTTGGCCCGCGCGATGAGGCCGGGGTCGTTTGACAGGCCCAGATAGTTGTTCGCGCACAGGTTGACAATGCCCTTGACCGTGCCCGCGCCGATGCGCGCGCCCTGGGGCGTGGAGAGGATGCGTTCCTCCTTGAAGGTGCCGGCGGACTCGATGTCCCGAAGCTGGCCGGCGTAAAAGGCCAGCGCGTCCCGCTTTGTCATTTTGTGCTCCAATCCAGAATGACTTTGCCGCTTTCGCCGCTTTGCATCGCTTCAAAGCCCTTCTCATAGTCGGTGAAATGGAAACGGTGCGTGATCATCGGCGTTAAGTCCAGGCCCGCCTCGATCATCGCGCCCATCTTGTACCAGGTTTCAAACATCCTGCGGCCGTACACGCCGGTCACGGTCAGGCTCTTGAAGATGATGTCGTTCAGGTCAAGGTCCGCGCTGCTTCCCAGGATGCCCAGCAGCGCGATTTTGCCGCCGTTTCGCATGACGGAGAGCATCTGCGTCAACGCCGACGCGCTTCCGCTCATCTCCAGCCCCACGTCAAAGCCCTCGACCATGTTTTGCCGCTTCATGGTTTCAAGCAGGTCATCTCGGCCGACCTTGACGGTGGCCGTCGCGCCCATGCGCTGCGCCATCTGAAGGCGGTGCTCGTTCAGGTCGGTCACGATGACCCGGCGCGCGCCGTTTTGGCGGCAGATGGCCGCGGCCATCTGGCCGATGGGCCCGGCGCCGGTGATCAGCACATCCTCGCCGACCACGTCGTACATCAGCGCGGTGTGGGTGGCGTTGCCGTAGGCGTCAAAGAACGACACCACGTCCTCGTCAAGCGCCTCGCTGACGGGCACGACGTTGACCGCGGGGATGCACAGGTATTCCGCGAACGCGCCGTCCCGGTTCACGCCCACGCCCTTGGTGTGCTTGCACCACTGGGCGTTCCCGGAGCGGCAGTTGCGGCAGTGCCCGCAGACGATGTGCCCTTCGCCGCTGACGCGCTCACCCACATGGTAGCCGAGCACGCCAGGACCTAGCGCGGCGATTTCGCCGACATACTCATGCCCGGTCGTGAGCGGAGGCCGCACGTTTTTCTGGCTCCAGGCGTCCCAGTTGTAAATATGAAGGTCGGTTCCGCAGATGGAGGTTTTCCGGATCTTGATCAGCACCTCACCGGGTCCGGGGACCGGAACCGGCTTTTGAACGAGCGAGAGGCCAGGGCCCGGGTTTTCCTTGACAAGCGCGTACATTTGTGTCTGCATCATAATGCCCCCCTTCTGCCTCATATTATACCCCGCCCCGACCGCTACTTCAACCTTGTTTTCCGGCACTCGTATGGGTATACTTATGCCTGTATGGACGTGTTTGATGCCGCGGCCGCGCGCATCCTCGCGCTTGAGGGCGTTCGCGCGGAGCCGAAAAAGACCATGGTTTCATTTTACGCCAAACGCGCCTTCGCCTTTCTTTCGGCGGGGCCGCGCAAGGGCGAGACGCTCTTGACCCTCGCGCTTCGAAGGCGGGTCGAGGAGCCGCCCGTTTGGCAGGTGGTGGAGCCGTATCCGGGGCGGTTCACACACCACATTCCGCTCAGGAAAATCGAAGATCTTGACGCGCGGGTGGACGCCCTGCTCGTTGAGGCGTACCGGACCGCCGGCCAGGGCCGGGGGCTTGACGATGGAAGGGAGAAAGACTGAATGTTCACGCTGCCGCGCTATCAGGAACCCGACTTTGCCGCGATCAAAGGCCCGAACGCCCGGACCGCATCCGCGCCGACGGACGGCGTCGCGCCGGAAAACTACCATGCGCTCAGCATTTTTCCCGAGTATTTCAAGGTGGACGGCAGGTGGGTGCTGTGCGAAGAAAGCCGCATGGACTGCGTGCCCGTGCTGGAGAGGGACGGGACCATCTCGGCCCGGGAAGCGCGCACGCTTTTGGCGGGGGACAGGGTGTTCATCGGCCGCACGGAGCGTGGGGAAGAGGGCATCTACGTGCACGCAAACGGGTTTGCCGCCGAGGCGGGCGAAGCGGAAACCTTCGCGTTTCGTACCGGCAGATCGCGCGAGACGGCTTATACGCGCGACTATGAAACCCTGACTGACCTTCTTCGTCACGAGCGGGACCACGGCAAGATCGTCTGGGTGCTCGGGCCTGCCTGCGCATTTGACGCGCACGCGCGCGACGCGTTTGCCGCGCTTATAAAGCAAGGCTATGTGCACGCGCTGCTGGCGGGCAACGCGCTGGCGACGCACGACCTGGAGGCGGCCTGGCTGGGCACCGCGCTCGGCCAGGACGTGTACACGCAGCACGGCGTACCGAACGGTCATTACAACCACCTGGACCTACTCAACCGCGTGCGGCGCGCGGGGTCCATCCCGGCGTTTATTAAGGAAGCGAGCGTCACCGGCGGCATTGTGCACGCGTGCGTGGCAAAGGGCGTGCCGATGGTGCTGACCGGCTCCATCCGCGACGACGGCCCGCTGCCGGAGGTATACGCCGACGTATACAGGGGCGCGGCGGCGATGCGCGATGAAATTCGCACGGCCACGACGGTCATCTGCCTGGCGACGACGCTGCACGCGGTGGCCACGGGCAACATGACGCCTTCCTTCCGCGTGCGGGAGGGCCGGGTGCGGCCCGTGTATTTCTATAGCGTGGACGTTTCGGAATTCGCGCTGGGAAAGCTTCGCGACCGGGGCAGCCTGACCTGCAAGACGCTGGTGACCAATGTGCAGGATTTCGTCGCGAAGGTGGAGCAAGGGCTTCGGTAGGCGGCCGGGCCGCGAAAGCGGCGTGCGCCGAAAAAACCGTTTTGGGCCCGCCGGGAAGCGCCCGGCACCGGATAAGGGCCACGGGATGCAAAAAGAAAGCGAGTGCGCATGCAAAGCGAGAAAAAAAGACGGCCGATCTACAAACGATGGTGGCTGTATCCGGCGCTGCTGGGGGGAATCGCGGCGCTGCTTTGGGGCGCGCTGTTCGCGGGCATCGTCGTGAACGCCTCGCGGCTTGATAACCCTATGCCCGCCGACGCGATGATCGTGCTGGGCGCGGGCATCAACGAACAGGGGCTGCCCAAGCCCATGCTGGAGCGCAGGCTGAACCGGGCGGCGGAGCTGTATGAGGCCGGCTACGCCCCGGTGATCATCGTCACCGGCGCAAAAGGAAAGGACGAGCCGATTTCCGAAGCGCAGTCAATGAAAACGTACCTGCTTGCAAAGGGCCTGCCGCCCGAGGCCGTGATCGAGGAGGATGCGTCGTACAACACCCGGCAGAACCTTGCCTACGCCCAGATGATCATGGAGGAGCGCGGGCTCGTCACGGCCATCGTGGTTTCCAGCGATTACCACCTCTGGCGCGCGCTGTCCATCTGCCGCGATTTGGGGCTTAGCGCCACCGGGGCCGGCGCGCAAAACGCCCTGACCCGAAAACAGGCGCTGGTCAACTGCGCGCAGGAGACGCTCAGCTGGCTGAAATACCTTGTGACGCGGTAATTTGCGGCCAATCCTCTTGGAATTGGGAACGCTGGGAACAATTGGCGGCACCCGTACGTCATGTATAGGTGAAAGCCGATGCGAGTGTTAGGCAAAGGAGGGTTGCGTACATGCGTACACTGAAACGATATCTGTGCGCCGTGATGCTGTTGTCGCTTTTGACCGGCTTGTTCACAAGCGGCATCGCGGAGGGCACCCAAACAGGAACGGTAAACGCCGCCGCCGGGGCGGCTAACCTATACGAAAGAGCGGACGAGGGCGCGAACGTCATTTTTTCCGTGCAAAACGGCACGGCGGTGGCCATTTTGGGCGTGGAAGGGAACTATTATCACGTCCAAGCCGCCGGCGCAAGCGGATACATCCTCGCAAACAACATCACCCTAAGCGCCACGGGGGCTGAAACCGGCGGCGGCGAGACAGCCGGCGACGAGACGACCGGCGAGCCGAAGGGCGAAAGCGGCACCTCCGAGGGCGAGAGCGGGCCGAAGGCAGCCTCCGCATCCACATTCAGCGCGGTGACCGCCTACCTCAAGGCCGCGATGGCCGGCGAAAAGGTGCAGGTGTTTGAAACCACCGATATCGAGGGCCCAATGCTTGGGTTCTATGACGACGGCACACAGGTCACGCTGCTGGAAGACGGCGGCATGTGCAAGGTGCAAATCGCTTCGGACAGCAAAATCGGCTATGTGCAAAACGCCTATATTTCCCTGACCCCGCCCCCGCCGCCGGGCCCGACTCCCCTTGGCACGGCGTATGTCAACATGCTGCCGTATCTCGGGGCCAAGGCGAGCGTCTATGACAGCGCCTCCACCAGCGGCAACAAGGTGGCGGAAGCCGCCACCGGCGCGGCCATGTCCTACTTCAGTTGGGTGGACGGCGGATTTGCCGAGGTGGAATACGCGGCAGGGCAAAAGGGCTTCGTACAGACGCAGCATCTGTCCAAGACGGCCGTTTCCGAGCCGGTATCGGCCGGCACGGCGTATGTCAAGCCGATCACCGGCGGAGACACGCCCAACGTATACGAGACGGGCAGCGCCTCCGGCACGCCGCTCGGGCAGCTTAGCGAGGGCGGATCCTTGCCGTACTTCGCCTGGGCTGATGATTGGGTGCAGGTGAACCATGGGAATCGGATCGCCTATGTGCAGACGAAGTATCTGTCAAAGACGCCCATCGAGCCGCCGGAGACGCCCCTTGGCACAGCGTACGTGACCATGCTGCCGCTGCTTGGGGCCAAGGCGAGCATCTACGACAGCGCCTCCACCAGCGGCAACAAGGTGGCGGAAGCCGCCACCGGCGCGGCCATGCCCTACTTCAGTTGGGCGGACGGCGGCTTTGCCAAGGTGGAATACGCGACCGGGCAAAAGGGCTTCGTACAGACGCAGCATCTGTCCAAGACAGCCGTTTCCGAACCGACCGCGGCCGGCACGGCGTACGTCAAGGCGCTCGGCTCGGGCGAGGTCGCGAACGTATATGAGCAAAACAGCGCATCCGGCACGCCTTTGGGCCAACTGAGCACGGGCACTTCCCTGCCGTACTTTGTCTGGGCCAGCGAATGGGTGCAGGTCAATTACCAAAACAGGATCGCCTATGTGCAGACGAAATACCTGTCGCAAGCGCCCGTCCCCACCCCGCCGCCCCCCTTGGGTACGGCGTACGTTAACCCGGGGACGCTCGGCGGCATGGTGACGCTGTACAGCCAGGCGAGCACGGGCAGCGAGCCCATCAGCGCCTTTGCGGCGGGCACGGCGGTGAAGTATTTCACCTGGTCGGGCGGCTGGGCGCAGGTGGAGGTGGACACCACCTCGGGCAAGCTGAAGGGCTTCATGCAGACCTCGCTTCTGTCCCTTGTCCCGGTCAACCCGGGCCAGGGGTACACCGGGCCGGCATGGGTCAAAATGCCCAACTACGGCGAGTCGACCAACCTGTACCAGCAGGCGACGGCCAGCAGCACCGTGCTCGGTACCTATGGCACGGGCAAGGGCGTGACGATCCTCACCTGGGGCCCGCAATGGTGCGAGGTGCAGGTGGACACCCTTCGCGGCTACGTGCAAACGCAGTATCTTTCCTCGGCGTACGTCGCGCCCGAAACCCCCGGCCGCACGGGCACCGCGTGGGTGAAAATGCCGAACGCGGGCGACCGGCTCGGGCTGTACACCCAGGCGAGCGCGGCCAGCACGGTGCAGGCCTACTACGCAAACGGAACGAGCGTGAACGTCCTGTCCTGGGTGAACAGCGAGTGGTGCAAGGTGCAGGTGGGAAGCCTGACCGGCTACATGCAGGCGCAGCACCTCACCTTTGACCCGATCTCCGGTTCGTTCTACGCGATTGTCTCCATGCCAAGCGCCTACGACAGGCTGCCTCTGTACCAAAACGCCAACCTGACCGGCACGCCGATCGGCACGTATGTGCACGGCACGCGGGTGTATGTGCTGACGTGGAACACGGTTTCCAGCTATGTGGACATCAACGGAACGCGCGGCTATATGCAGAGCAAATACCTGACCCCGGAAACGCAGCCGCAGACGGTGGCGTACGTGAAGGCCCCGGGCCTGTATGAAAAGGTGCCGATGTTCTCCACGGCGAGCACGTCCGGGTCCCTGCTGGGCTCATATTCCACGGGCACCAAGGTGAACATCGTCACCTGGGGTTCGGAGTGGAGCTTTATCGAGATCAACGGCACCCGCGGCTATATGCAGACCAAGTTCCTGTCCTACAATGATCCCGGCAGCGGCGGCCTGTATGCGGTGGTCAACAACCCCAACCCCAAGGATTACCTGAACCTGCGCGAGAGCCCGTCGACCAGCGCCCGGGTACTGGGCCAGTATTACAACGGAACGCCCGTGTGGGTGCTTGAGTACGGCTCCACCTGGTGCAAGGTCAATGTCAACGGGATCGTGGGCTATATGATGACGGTCTACCTGAAGTTTACGAATTCCCCAACGCCGACGCCGACCCCGACGCCGGGCGGCACGGGATACGCCGTCGTCAGCAACCAGGACCCGGGGGACCGCCTCAATCTGCGGCAGCAGCCGACCACGGCCAGCGCTTCCCTGGGCAAGTACTATAACGGCACGGTCGTCAGGATTCTCGAATACGGCGCGACCTGGTGCCGCGTGGAGGTCGGAGGGAGATACGGCTACATGATGACCATGTACCTGTCCTTCACGGGCGGGCCGTCTCCGACACCCACCCCGCCGCCGAGCGGCTACACGTACGCCTACGTGAAAAACCCCGTGGCCACGCAGCGGCTGAACCTGCGCCAGAGCCCGTCGACCAGCGCCAAGGTGCTGGGCCAGTATTACAACGGAACGCTGGTGAAGATCCTCAGCTATGGCCCCACCTGGTGCCATGTGGAGGTCAACGGCATCGTCGGCCACATGATGACCATGTACCTTTCGTTCTCCGGCACCGTGCCTCCGCCCGCGTCCACGACCAGGGCCGTCGTCAACAACCCGGTCGCCACCCAGTGGCTGAACCTGCGCGAAAGCCCCTCCACCGGCGCCAGGGTACTTGGAAAGTACTTCAACGGCGTGATCGTGTCGGTGACGCAGTACGGCACCACCTGGTGCAAGGTCTATGTGGACGGCGTCAGCGGCTGGATGATGACAAAATACCTGAGATTCCTGTAAGGCGGATCGCTTGGCGGGAGGGGAGAGCGCCATCGGCGCTTGCGCGCCAAGCGGCCGGATAAAAAAGGGCGAGCCGTGCCAAAAACGCGGCTCGCTCGGACTGTTGACAAAGCCCCGGGAGAGCTCGAGAGGGTTCGCAAACCCTCTCGACTCCAATCAAATCCAGCGGCATGTACGGTGGATTTGCGCAGATTCCAGAGGCGAAGCCGGCGGAATCTGTCCTTTCTGCCTTCGGCCGCCCGGAAATCCCGCAGGATTTCAGGCCGAATCCTTTCTCCCCGTTGACAAACCGCAGTTTGTCAACGGTTTGGGCAAGCCGTGCCAAAAACGCGGCTCGCTTTTTTGCGGCGCAACGCGCGCTACAGCGCAATCCTTCGGATCGCCCGGCGCAGGACCTCCAGCGAAGCCTGCGCCTCCCTTTCCGAACGCCCGCGCACGCCGTAGTACACCTTGACCTCCGGCTCGGTGCCGGAGGGGCGCACCGCCACCCAGGAGCCGTCCCGCAGGAAAAACTTGATCACGTCCGACGGCGGCAGGCCGTCGCGGCCGCGCAGGTAGTCGCGCATCTCGGCCGGCGGGGAAAACAGGTCCGGCCCGGCCGCGCGAAAGGCGCGCATCCATGCCTTCATGCGCGCGAGGGAGTCCACAGGCAGCACATCCATAGATTCGGCGTAAAAGCCGTACCGCGAAAACAGCGCGTTCAGCCGGTCCACCAGGGTGAACCCTTCCTTTTTATAAAGCGCCGCCATCTCGCAAAGGAGCAGCGAAGCGACGACCGCGTCCTTGTCGCGCGCGTGCGTGCCGCGGAGATATCCATAGCTTTCCTCATAGCCGAAAAAGAACGTGTGTCGCCCCGTCCGCTCGAACTGGCCGATCCTTTCGCCGATGAACTTGAACCCCGTCAGCGTTTCATACGCGAAAAGCCCGGCGTCGCAGGCGATCTGGACGCCCAGGTCGCTGGTGACGATCGTCTTGATCACCGCGCCGTTTTCGGGAATCTCCCCGCTTTGACGAAGCAGGTAGTCGATCAGCAGCGCGCCCATCTGGTTGCCGGTGATCAGACGGTATTCGCCCCCGTGGCGCACCGCCGCGCCGACGCGGTCGCAGTCCGGGTCCGTGCCCAGCGCGATGTCCGCGCCGGCTTTGCGCGAAAGCTCGATGGCCATCGCCAGCGCGTCGCGGCTCTCGGGGTTCGGGCTTTTTACCGTCGGGAAGTCGCCATCCGGCGCCTCTTGCTCCGGCACGCTCAGGATGTTTGAAAACCCCGCCTCTTCCAGCGCGCGCCGCACATACCGCTTGCCCGAGCCGTGCAGCGGCGTGTACACGGCGACAAGCGCCCGTTTGGCCGCCGCGTCCTGCAAAAGGGATTGATTGCGCACCGCCCGAAGAAAGGCTTCCCGCACCCGTTTCGGCACGGGGCGCGCTATGCCCGGGGGCGGCGGGTCCATGCTTTCGCGGCCGATATGGCGGGTGACGGCCTCAGCCTCTTTGGGCACCAATTGGCCCCCGTCGGCGTTGTAGACCTTGTAGCCGTTGTATTCCCGGGTGTTGTGGCTGGCGGTGATCACGACGCCGCCCGCGCAGCCGAGGAAGCGCACCGCGAAGGAGAGCACGGGCGTCGGCGTGGGCTCGTCAAAGGCATGAACGGGCAGGCCCCGCTCCAGAAACGCCGAGGCGGCGGCTTGGGCGAGGCTTTCGGACTGGTGGCGCGTGTCGTAGGCCACGGCCACGCCGCCGCGGCGGGCCTTGTCCGCGTCAAGGCGCAGCAGATACGCCGCCACCCCGCGCGAGGCGCGCGCCACCGTCCCCTCGTTGATGCAGTCCTCGCCCGGGCCCATCAGGCCGCGCAGCCCGCCCGTGCCAAATGAAATCGCCACCGCTTTGGCTTCTCCTTTTCGTCCATGGAACCGTTTCAGTATACCATATCCCTTTTGCGCTGTGAACCTTCTTTGACATAGCAAAGGATTCGTCCGGCGAAGCGTTGAAGTTTTTAAGCCTGTGGATTATAATACCACATAGCCGTGCGTCGTTTTTCGCCGCGCGCGACACCATGCCAAAGAGGAGGCGGGATATGAACCTGGAACAGCTTGTGGAAGCGCTGCGCGCCTCGCCCGCCTTTATGCAAAACGTCACGCACTGGGAAACCCAGCCCGCGCGGCCCGCGCGGCTGGCCGCGTTTCCCGAGGGGATCGATCCGCGCATCCCGGCGGTGCTAAAAAGCCGCGGGGTGCAGTCGCTGTACACCCACCAGCGGCAGGCGGTGGACGCGGTGCTTCGGGGCGAGCACATCGTGGTGGTCACGCCCACCGCTTCCGGCAAGACGCTCTGCTACAACCTGCCGGTGCTTCACGCCATCCTTCAAAATGAGGACGCGCGGGCGCTGTACCTGTTTCCGACCAAGGCGCTGTCCGCCGACCAGTCAAACGAACTGTACGAGCTGATAAAGGCCATGGACGTGCCGATCAAGGCCTTCACCTACGACGGAGACACCCCGGCCGCGGCCAGAAGGTCCATCCGGCAGGCGGGGCACGTGGTCGTCACCAACCCCGACATGCTGCACGCGGCCATCCTGCCGGGGCACACGAAATGGGTAAAGCTGTTTGAAAACCTCAAGTATGTCGTCATCGACGAAATCCACGCCTACCGGGGCGTGTTCGGGTCCAACCTCGCCAACGTGATCCGCCGCCTCAAGCGGCTGGCCGCGTTTTACGGCAGCCGTCCGCAGTTCATCTGCTGCTCGGCCACCATCGCCAACCCGAGGGAGCTGGCCGAGCAGATGACGGGCGAAGCCATGACCCTGATCGACGAAAGCGGCGCGCCGATGGGCGAACGCCACGTGGTGTTTTACAACCCGCCCGTGGTCAACAAGCAGCTTGGCATCCGCAAATCGTCGCTCCTGGAGACGCGGGCCATGGCGTCCCTGCTGGTCAAAAACAGCGTGCAGACCATCGTGTTCGCCAAATCGCGCCTGCAGGTGGAGGTGCTGACGCGCTATTTAAAGGAGCTGGTCAAGGATCCGCTGGGCGGCGCGGACCGCGTGCGCGGCTACCGGGGCGGCTATCTGCCCACGCAGCGCCGGGAGATTGAGCAGGGGCTTCGCAGCGGCTATGTGACCGCCGTGGTCGCCACCAACGCGCTGGAGCTGGGCATCGACATCGGGCGGCTGGACGCGTGCGTGCTGTGCGGCTACCCCGGCACCATCGCCAGCACCTGGCAGCAGGCCGGGCGCGCGGGCCGGCGGCGCGGCACGTCGCTCACGCTGCTCATCGCCTCCTCGTCCGCGCTTGACCAGTACATCGTGGGCCACCCCGAGTACTTTTTCAGTCAGTCGCCCGAGCACGCGCTGGCAAATCCGGACAACCTGTACATCCTGATGAACCACCTCAAGTGCGCGGCGTACGAGCTGCCGTTTGCGGACGGCGAAACGTACAGCGGCGCGGAGGCGACCGAGCCGATGCTCTCGTTCCTGGAGGAGCAGGGGTTCCTCCGGCACACGGCGGGCCGGTGGCATTGGTCCACGGAGGAGTTCCCGGCCGCGGAGATCAGCCTTCGGTCGGCGGGGGATGAAAACTTCATGATCGTGGACATCACTGAGCCGGATAACCATGTCATCATCGGCGAGATGGACCGCTACACCGTGCCCATGCTCCTGCACGAGCAGGCGATTTACCTGCACGAGGCGCAGCAGTACCAGGTGGAAAAGCTCGATTTTGAGCACAAGAAGGCGTTCGTCCGCCGCGTGGAGGTGGGCTACTACACCGACGCCGACCTGAACGTGAGCCTTCGGGTGCTGAACGAGGACCAAACCGACGCGCAGTCGGTGCCTCCGCGCTCGCTCGGCGAGGTGCTCGTCACGAGCATGGTAACGCTGTTTAAAAAGATGAAGTTTGACACGCACGAGAACCTGGGCTTTGGCCCGGTGGATCTGCCGGAGATGGAGATGACCACCAGCGCCTGCTGGTGGACGGTGCCGGACGACGTCGCCGCCGCGTTTTCGCAGGACGACCTGCAGGGCGGCATGCTAGGCATCGCGGCGATGCTCCGGCAGCTCGCGCCTTTGTACCTGATGTGCGCGCCCAGGGACCTGGCCGTGCTCTACCGCGTGCGCGATCCGTTCACGCGAAAGCCCGCCGTCTACCTGTACGACAACTGCCCCGGCGGCGTGGGGCTTTGCGAAAAGGTGTACGACATGCTGCCGATGCTCCTGGACCAGGCGCGCGAGGCGATCGAGCGGTGCCCGTGCGAGGAGGGCTGCCCGTCGTGCGTCGGCCCCATCGGCGAGGTGGGGGAAAGCGGCAAGCGCGCGGCGGTGGACATCCTCCGCCGGATGGGCCGATGATTCCGGACCTGCGCGCGCGCCTGAAGGCCGCCGCGAACAAGCCGAAGGCGGCGGAAGCGCCCTGTGAGTGCCTAGCGGTGGAAGAGCGCACGCCGCTCTCCCAACTTGGCGCGCTTTCGCGCGTGACGCCCCAAGGCGTTCGGCGGCTGGGCCTTGACCTGCCTTCCTTTGATCCGTCCCGCGCGCTGTTTTTGGACACCGAGACGACCGGGCTTCGCGGCGCGGGTACGGTGGCGTTTCTGGTGGGTCTGGGGTGGCTGGAGGGGGAGGACTTCGTGGTCCGGCAGCTGCTGATGCGGGACTACCCCGAGGAGGCGCACCTGCTGGAGCAGGTGGCCGACGCGCTCGATCGGTTTGACTGCGTGGTCAGCTTCAACGGCAAGAGCTTTGACCTGCCGCTGCTCAAGGACCGCTTTACCATGGAGCGCCTTCGCGGCCGCTGGCATGAGCTGCCGCAGCTGGATCTGCTGCACGCCGCCCGCAGGACTTGGAAGCTTCGCCTGGGCGCCTGCACGCTCTGCGCGCTGGAGGAAAAGGTGCTGGGCACGCCCCGCGTGGACGACCTGCCCAGCGCGCAGGTGCCCGAAAGGTACTTCCAGTATATCAAGTGCCGTGATCTTTCGCTGCTTGACGGCGTGCTGCGCCACAACGCGCAGGACATCCGAACGCTCTGCGCGCTGCTCTTTCGCCTTTTGGATATCTACGAACGGCCCGAGGAGCAGACCAGCATGCTGGATGTGTTCAGCGTCGGGCGCGCGCTGGAGAGGTGCGGCGATGGGGAAGCGGCGCGGCGGTGCTTCAAGGTAGCGAGCGTATCGGAACTGTCGCAGCGGGCCAGGCTGGAACTGGCGCGCTCCTACCGGCGGGAGCGGGACTACGCGCGCGCCGCGGAAGCATACAAAAGCATGGTCGCGCGGGGCGAGGGGGGCGCGGAGGTATACACCCAGCTGGCGATTCTTCTGGAGCGCCGCCTGCTGGACCCATGCGCCGCGCTGGACATCACGGAAAAAGCGCTCTGGCGCTTTTCAGGCGGGGATTTTTTGCACCGCGCCGGCCCGCAGACCCTTCATGCCCTGGAAAGGCGGCGGGCGCGGCTGAAACGGATCGTATCGAAACAAAGCTGAGGAGTGAAGGACAGAATGGGATTTTTGCAGGATTTCAAGGCGCAGCGGGCGGTCGTGGCGCACAGCAAGGGAAAGATGGACGAGGCGTACAAGCTTTATGAAGAGGCCTATGCCGGCGGCATGAGCAAGGCGCGCTTTTTGCTGCCGTATTCGATCATGCTGCTAAGGCGCGGGGAATACGAAAAAGCGCGTGATGTGCTCAAGAAGGTGGAAAAAGCGCCGGGCGGCCTGACGCCGGACCAGCGAAACCAGATGCTGACAAATTACGCCATCGCCAGCTGGAAGCTCGGCCGCATCGACTACGCAATCGAGCTATTGCGCGAGGTGTTCCGAAAGGGCGCGAACGGGACCATTTACGGAACGCTTGGGTTTTTGCTGATCGAAAAGGGCGACTTTGAGGAGGCGCTTTCCTTCAACCAGGAGGCCGTCGCGTACGACGAAGAGGACCCGGTGGCCCTGGATAACCTGGCGCAGACATATTACCGGCTTGGAAACGACAAGGAAAAGGCGCGCCCGTGGTTTGAAAAGGCGCTGTCGCACAAGGAAAACGCGATTGACACGAACTATTTTCTCGCGCTGTACGACATCGAGGCGGGGGACAAGGAGGCCGCGCGCGAAAAGCTGGAAATCGCGCGGCAGGGCCGGTTTTCGCCGCTCAATTACGCCACGCCGGAGCTGGTAGACCGGACGATGCAATCGCTGGGGGACGCGTAGCGCTCGAAAGGGCGCCGCCCCGGCCCGTTTTGCCTTCCGCCTTTTGCGCTGGGCAACCGAAGCGTTCCCATAGGACGGCCGGGGATTCGCCAAAGGAAGAGCGGCCCTAACCTCCGCCTCCGCGGGCGTCTTTACGGCCCACGATCCGCTTGCGCCTTTTGCAGCGAACCCTCTTTCCATTTTTCCAAAGCGAGGGCCAATTGATCGGGGCACGAGGTGCCGTTTTGGCATTGAATGCCCTTGAGCAGGTCGATCACTTCTTCCACGCGCCTGCCGCGGACGAGCTTGGAAATACCCTGGGCATTGCCGTCACAGCCGCGCTCAAACGCGCAGCCGCGGATTACGCCGTCTTCGATATCCAGAAAGATTTGTTTGGAACAGGTCCCTTGGGTCTTGTACGTATACATGTCATCCCTCCGGCGCGCTTCATTCGACAGCACGCGCGCGAATTCCTGCCGCGCACCCCACCCCCCGCCGAATCATAGGATGCACCAGTAGCGGCGAGGGAGGGCGTGGCATGCGTGGTAGGCTGGCGGTTTCTGACTCGCTTCACAGCCAGGTGGCGGTGCTGACGCTGCCCGACCTGAAGATTGGCGTGCAGGCGCGGGTTCCGTTCTGCCCCGGAAGGCTGCTTGCCGGCAGAAGCCTGTATTGCGCGGATGTGGCAGACCCGGCCGTCCATGTGCTGCGCCCGGATACGCTCAAGGTGGAGCGAACCTTTTCGACGGCGCCCGAAATCGAGGCGCTTTCGCTTTCGCACAATGGCATGAACCTCTACGCGCTCTCGGGCGGCGCGGACAGCCTGCAAATGATGGAGACGGGGCAGGGGCGCCTTTTGAACATCGTGCGCGTGGGCATGCACCCGCGCGCCATGGCGCAGGACGACGCGGGCCGGTGCGTCGCCGTCGCCTGCGGGGGCACGTGCGAGGTGGCGGTGCTGGACGCGGCCACGCTGCGCGTGTATACGACCTGCCAGGTCGGGGGCGTCGCGTGCGGCGTTTGCTTTTTTGCCGGACAGTTGATCGCCCTGTGCGCCACGGGGGAATATGAGATGGGCACGGTCGTGGGCGCGGTGGGCGCGGAGGGCAAATGGTCGCCGTGGACCAAGCTGCCGGGATTGCCCGGCGCGATGGCCCCCTGCGGCGGCGGGCTGCTGGTGGGGCATATGTGGGGCCTGACGATGCTGGACGCGCCAAACGGCCGCATCCGCTGGCAGACAAAGGTGGCGGGCCTTCCGACGCAGATCATCCCGGTGGGCAGGGCCGCGTGCTTCGCCGACGGCCTGGACGGCCTCGTCGGCCTGGTGGAACTGCGGCGCGGAACGGTACTCAGGCGCCTGCGCGTTGGCGAACCCTCCGGTCTTGCCGCCCTTGGCGAGTAACTTATTTATGGAAGGCATCATATCAAAAGACGAATTGATCAACAATTGAACATTTGAACCTACTGCCGGTAGCTGTCGGGCATATCCGAACACGCTACGGGTAGTCGGCCGTTTTTGTGAAATTGTTATAGAACCGTCTTTTTCCCAATTCTGACGAAAAGGCATGGATATGGAAGGTTCTCCGGAATGCATTTTCTATTTAATAATTCTTATAGAAGTTTAAGGGTAAAAATACAAAAAATAAAGGTAAATACTTCCAATCGAAGCAAACTTGTGCTATAATGTAATTATCATGTTGGGTTGATAAAATCTGTCAAAAAACGACAAAGGGGTGCGCATGGATGGAACAAGTCAAATTGATGATCGTAGAAGACAATGCGGATCTGCGCCGCATGCTCGGTGATTACTTTGATCTGCAGGAGGATGTAACCGTGGTGGGGACCGCGTCGAACGGTGTGGATGCGCTCAAGCAGATTGATGAAATAAACCCTGATGTCATGCTTCTGGATATGATCATGCCGCAGATGGACGGATTTGAGCTCTTGACCAGGCTGCGCCAGAAGAAGCCGGCCGATCGCCCCGAGGTGATCGCGCTCACCGCACTATGCCGGGATGATTTCATCAGCCGCACCATCGAGCTCGGCGTACGGTATTACATGGTGAAACCCTTTGACTTTGAACTGCTCCATCAGCGCGTGGTCGAAACCGCCGGCCTTCGCAGCGACTCGCCCTCGCCGGGGACAACCGTGCCCGGCGTGCACGTGAAATCCCTGGATGAGCGCATCGCGACCATGTTCCTGACCATCGGCATGCCGGCGCACATCAAGGGCTATCAGTTCCTGCGCGAGGCGGTCAAGATGGTGATGGATCAGCCCGATATGATCAACCGCATCACCAAGGAGCTTTACCCGGGCATCGCCCACCGGTTCAACACCACGTCCAGCAAGGTCGAGCGGGCCATTCGCCACGCGATCGAGGTGGCGTGGGGCAGGGGGCGCATCGAGGTGATCAACCAGGTGTTCGGCTCCAACGTCTGCACGCTTGAAAACAAGCCTACCAACGGCGAGTTCATCGCGCTGGTCGCCGACAAGCTGAGCATGGAGAGAAGCGCCTGACAGATGGCATAATGCGCGCCGCCTTCTCATAGGGTGGATGGGAATCACCCGACGGGGAGGATGAGAGGATGGACGAAACGGTATTGCGCGAGAACGTGGAGATTGAGCGTCTCGCGGCAGAGGTAACGGAACAAACGCTGGTTGAAGGCGAGGTGGCGCTCCCCGGCGGGATCCGCGAGGAAGCGACGGTGCTGGGGTGCGAGGCGCGGCTGGTGATCTCCAGCGTCGAGCCGCAAGCGGACAGGCTGGCGATGGATGGAACGGTCGTCTTTCAGGTGCTCTACCGCCAAGGGGACGACATGGTGCGCGTGCTGGAGGCCAACTGCTCCTTCAATCACCTGACGGACCTTGCGGGCGTGGACGCCCGCATGCGGCCGCAGGTGGTCGGCGGCATTCAGAGCGCAACGGCGCAGCCCGTGAGCGGCCGGATGCGCCTGAAGGCGGTCGTGGACGTGACGGCGCGCGTGTTCTCGCCCGAGCAGGCCGCCGTGGTGACGGGCGTTTCGGGGGTCAAGGGCTTACAAACGCTGGAACAATCGTATGTCTTGCTGCGCCACGCCGCGTCGGGGCACGCGTCCGCGCTGCTTCGCGAGGAGTTTGACCTGACGCCGCCGCCCGGCATTTCCGAAACGCTGTACGCGCGGGCCATCCCGCACGTGCGCAGCGTATCGGGCGGTGAAGGGCGCGCGACGGTCGAGGGCGAGGTAGCCCTGGAGGTGTACCACGCGGGGTCCGATCCGGATACGCCGCTGGTGGTCACGCGCCACCACTTCCCGTTTGAACAGACGGTGGAGCTTTCGGGCGCGGCAGGGGACGACATCCGCGCGAGGGTTCAGGTGCAGGACGTGGTGGCCTCGTCCGTGGATACCGGCGACGGTTCGCGCGTGCTGAGGACCGAGACCGTGCTCGACCTGGAGGTGGAATCCTTCAGCGAAACGACCTTTTCCTCTTTGAAGGACGTGTATACGCTCTCGGGCGACATGCTGTCGCTGGAGACCAAGCCGCTTTCGTGCTTTACGGGCGTACACGCTGTTTCCGCCATAGAAAGCGATAAGCTGGTGCTTTCGACGCCTTCGGAAGCGCCGCCGGTCGGCCGTGTGCTGGCCGCGCTGCTGGCGCCGACCATGACCAATGCCGAGCAGGTGGGCGGCCGCACGGTAGTCGAAGGGTTGCTGGACGCGCAGGTGGTCTATCTGCCGGCGGCGGACGGAGCGGTTTCGGCCATCCGACAGGAGATCCCCTTCCGCATCGCGTTTCAGGGATCGCTGCCCCAGGGCGCGGCGGTGCGGCTGACCGCGCAGGACGTGCAGGCGGAGGGCATCGCGGCGGACCGGGTGGAGCTGAAATACCGTATGGAGCTCAACGCGGACGCGGTGGAGGCCCGCAACATCTCGCTGCCGGCCAGCGTCAAGCAGACGCAGGCCAGGCCGGAGCGCAGCGGGCTGGTGATGATTTGGCCACAGCCGGGGGAAACCCTATGGGACATTGCCAAGCGTCTGCGCGTGACAACGGAGAGCATTGCCAAGCTCAACCCCGGCGTGGCTGAGACAAAGCCGGGCAAAGGGGTCATGGTGCTTAAAAAGGTATAACCGCGCAAGAGGAATGAAAAATGAAACGAGGCCGCCGCACGATGAACGCGCGGCGGCCTCGTTGGCGTATGCGAAACCCCTCCCCGCACCCAAAAGAAGGGGTCCGGGGGCGATGCTCCCGGCGGATTCCAAAGGCAGAGCCTTTGGCCGCCGGA
>CAZUIA010000005.1:27542-35983 GCA_964620835.1 uncultured Oscillospiraceae bacterium | reverse complement strand
AAGAACTGGTCCCCGCCGAAGGGAACGGCCAGGCAGGGGACGCCCGCGGATAGGCAGGCCGCGGTGGTACCCGCGCCCCCGTGGTGCACGGCCGCGCGGACCCGCTCCATCAAAAAGCCATGCGGCACGTATCCATGGACGGCGTATACGAGATCCCGCGGCGCTTCGCTGGGAAGTCCGCCCCAGCCGGAGGAGAGCACGGCCCGCTGCCTCGTCTTTTGCAGGGCCTTTAGCACCGAGGCAAGCGCAGCGGCCCCGTCGCCCGCGTTCATCGAACCAAAGCCGATATACACCGGCGGCGGCCCGGCCGAAAGAAAGGAGAGCAGGTCTTCGGGCGGGGCGTAGTCCGGCCGCTCGTCCATCCAAAAGCCGGTCGCATGGAGGTTGGGGCCCCACTCCCTGGGGCGCGGAAAGAGCAGCTCGCTGTAGGCATACAGCACCGGAATCTGCCGGTCCGCGACCGCATAGTCCGGGCGGGCGCGCACAGGGCGCGCGCGAAGCCCCCGCCCTTGGCACCAAGGGTGCGCATAGCGGCGCTCCAGGCCGCCGATCAAAAGGTAGCCGAGGCGGAAGGTGGCGCGGTTGACCGCGGGACCGAGCCGAGGCGGCGGCATGACGGGCAGGCAGCAGGCCCCGGTGGGGTCCATCGGGGCGTAGCATACCTGAAAAAGAGGGATGCGAAGCCTTTCGGCGATCGCGTACACCGTGCTGCCAAAGTAGGTGGTGACCACCGCGTCGGCCTGCTCGCAGGCCGCGTAAAGCGCGTCAAAAAGCGGGCAAGCGACGCTTTGCAGCGCGTTTTCCAGCCTCGAGAGGTAGGTGAATGGGCTGGCGCCCGGCTGCATGATGCTGCCGATGAAGCGCTCCGCGTCCCCGGGAAGCGGGAAAAAGGCAAAGCCCGCCTTCTCTACTAGCGGGCGCAGGGCGGAAAAGGCGGCGATGGAAACCGTGTGCCCGCGCCGCGAGAGCTCGCGCCCCAGCACAACCATCGGCTGCACGTCGCCCGTGGAGCCGATGGCGATCAATTGGATGCGCATCGATACGCTAGATGGCCGCGACGATGCTGTCGATCAGCCCGGCGAAGGCGGCCTTGGCGCGCTCACCCGTCTGAAGCACCTCTTCGTGGTTCAGGGGCTGGTCGAGAATGCCCGCCGCCATGTTGGTGATGCAGGAAATGCCGAGCACCTTCATGCCGCTGTGCCTGGCCACGATGACCTCCGGCACGGTGGACATGCCCACCGCGTCCGCGCCGAGCACGCGCGCCATGCGGATCTCCGCCGGCGTTTCAAACGAAGGGCCGCTGAACCACATGTACACGCCCTCCCGCAGCGCCAGGCCGTGCTTGGCCGCGTGCGCGCGCGCGACATCGCACAGCTCCGCGTCAAACTCGCGCGACATGTCGGGGAACCGGGGCCCGAACGCGTCCAGGTTGGGGCCCATGAGCGGGTTGAGGCCGCTGAAGTTGATCGTATCGCGGATGAGCATCAGGTCGCCGGGCCGAAAGCCTTCGTTGACGCCGCCGGCCGCGTTGGTCACGATCAGCGTGTGCACGCCGAGCAGCCGCATGACGCGGACCGGGAGCGTCACATCCTGAACAGAATACCCCTCATAAAAATGAAAGCGCCCGCGCATGACGGCCACGCGCTTGCCGTGCATGTCGGCGGTGACCCATTCGCCGCGGTGGCCGGGCACGGTGGAGACCGGAAAGCCCGGAATTTCCCCGTAGGAAAGCGCCTTGGCATCCTTCAGCGAGGGAAGGCTGTCAGAAAGCCCCGATCCCAAAATCAGCCCGATTTCCGCCTCGCCGCACCTTTCGCGCAGCTTTTCGGCCGCCCGCTTAATCCGCTCCATTTCCATAGTTCAGTCCTCCTTCAGTGCATGATAAAACGATGTGCCGCACAGCGTGTTTGGCAGGCCGAACGCGTCCAGAACCGTGGAAGCGATGTCGCCGAACGTGGACCGGTCCCCAAGGGATACGCCCTTTGGCAGGGACGGCGACCAGCACAGCAGCGGCACCTGCTCGCGCGTGTGGTCCGTGCCGGGAAAGCCCGGGTCGCAGCCGTGGTCCGCGGTCAGCAGCAGCAAATCGTCGCCCCGCATGCGGGCCATGATGGAAGGCAGCGCCGCGTCAAACGCCTGAAGCGCGCGCGCGAAGCCCTCCGCGTCGTTTCGGTGCCCGTAGAGCATGTCGGTATCGACGAGGTTGACGAAGATCAGGCCGTGCACGTCCCGCTCCATCATCGAAAGCGTCGCGACGATGCAGGCGGGGTTGCCGCTGGCGTGGTCCGACCCCGTCAGCCCGCGGTGGGCGAAGATGTCCTCGATTTTGCCCACGCCGAGCGTGTCCAGGCCGTTTCGGCTGAGGATGTCCAGCAGCGTGTCGCCCGGGGGTACGACGGAAAAATCGCGCCGGTTTCCCGTGCGGACAAACGCGCCCGGCTCCCCGACAAACGGCCGCGCGATGACGCGCCCCACGGCATAGGGGCCGACGAGGAGGGAGCGCGCAATTTCGCAGATGCGCCAAAGCTCCTTGGGCGGCAGAACGGCCTCGTGCGCCGCGATTTGAAACACGCTGTCGGCGGAGGTGTAGACGATGGGGTATCCGGTCCGCAGATGCTCGGGGCCAAGCCGCTCGAGAATTTCGGTGCCGCTGGCCGCAAAGTTTCCGAGCGTCCCAAGGCCGATGGCGCGCTCAAACGGCTCCATCACCTCGGGCGGAAACCCGTTCGGGAAAACGGGAAAGGGGGTGGACAGGGAAAGGCCGGCGATCTCCCAGTGGCCGGTGGTGGTGTCCTTGCCGGCGGATTTTTCGCGGCAGCGGCCGTATGCGCCCGACGGGGCCGGGCTCGGCGCAAAGCCGGTGCCCGCGATGTTGCCAAGGCCGAGGGCGCAGAGGTTTGGCAGCGAGGGCCGCATGGCCGTCGCCACATGCAGAAGCGTATTGGCGCCCTCGTCTCCATATAGATGGGCGTCGGGCGCGTTGCCGCAGCCCACGCCGTCCAGCACGATGAGAACGGCTTTCTTTTTCCTTTGCATCAAAGAACCTCCCGTGTCATTTGTTCGTGAAGCTGCTCGGCGAGCATGGCGATGCACTCGGTGTTCGTCGGCTTGCCGCGCTGGGGATCGATGCTGTTGCCAAAGACGCGGTGCAGCGCCTCGACCCTGCCGCGCGTCCAGGTGGATTCGATGGCGTGGCGGATGGCGCGCTCGACGCTGTGGTCGCTTACGCCGCATTCGGCCGCGATGCCGGGGTAGAGCCTGGTGGTGGCATGCCGAAGCAGCAGGTCGTCCGCCGATACCATCGAGACGGCGCGGGCCAGGTAGTCATAGCCCTTCAGGTGCGGCGGCATGCCGATTTCCAGCAGCTGCCGCCGGACCCTTCCCGTGCGCCGCTGCGCATGGCGGACGGACAGAACCGACGACCCTTTTTGCCAAAGTCCCTGCAAAAGCGAAAAAAGCGCCTGCGCGTCCGCGCTCTCGATCAGCGCCGCATCCGCCCCGAGCGCAAGCGCGCGGCTGCGCAGTTCCTCGCGTATGGCCGTCACCGCCACCATATAGGGGTAGCGCCGAAGGGAAACGGCGGAAAGCCTTTCCAAAATGTTCAGGCCGTCCCGCGCCGGCAGGACAAGCGAAAACACCACGGCGTCCGGGCAGAGCGACATAATTTCATGAAGCGCCTGCTCGCCGTCCGCCGCGGCGTATACCGACAGGTTCATGTGCGCAAGCGACGCGCACAGGGCGCTGCGCGCCTGCGCATCGCCAATGGCCACAAGCACCCGCATCGTTTCATTCATATCATCTTGCTTCGACGCGGGATCGCCCGTTTCCTGCTTGCCCTTACACGCTGTCCGCCTGTTTGAGCATCCACTCGATGAACACGCCGTACCCTTGCGTGGGATCGTTGACGAACACGTGCGTGACCGCGCCGACGATGCGGCCGTCCTGCAGGATGGGGCTGCCGCTCATGCCCTGCAAAATGCCGCCGGTCTTTTCCAGGAGCCTTGGATCGGTCACCTTGATCGTCATGCTCTTTTGCGCCGCGTCGGGCTGGTGCGAAACGCGGACGATTTCCACCGCGTATTCGTGCACGCCGGTGTCGTCGAGCGTTGTCAGGATGGTCGCCGGCCCGGTATGCACGTTCGACTGAGAACCGACCGGCAGTCCGTTTGGATAGAGGGCGTTGTGGAACGGCGCATCGGACACGCCGTAAATGCCAAAGCTATTGTTCAGGCGAATGTCGCCCAGGATGATGCGGTCGCGAAGGAACGATCCCTGCAGCTCGCCCGGCGTGCCGCGCTCGCCCTTTCGAATGCCGACGATCGTCGATTCCAGGATGTTGCCCTCGCGGACGGGAAGCGTCACGCCGGTGTCCACGTCGCTGATCGCGTGGCCCAGCGCGCCGTACCGCTTGGTCGCGGGATCGTAAAACGAAAGCGTTCCGACGCCCGCGGTGCTGTCCCGCACCCACAGCCCCAGGCGAAGCCGACCGTCCACGCTGTCCTTCACCGGCCTGAGCGTGGTCACCTTGTTCGCGCCGCCCCGGGTAAAGGTGACGGTCAGCGGCCCGCTCCCATGGGCGGTCACAAGCTCGGTCAAATGCGCGGCGCTTTTGACCTCCTTTCCCTCCACGGCGACAATCATGTCGCCCGCCCGAAGGCCGGCGGCCTTGGCCGGGTTCTCGCTCGTGCCGGAAAGGTCGGAGGTGCCGACGATCAAAACGCCGCGGGTATTCAGCGCGGCGCCGATGGATTGGCCGCCCGGCATCAGCATCCGCGCGGGGGAGACCGCCACGGCGACGCTTTTGACCGGAAGGCCCAGCACGGAAACCGTCAGGCGCGTGGTTCCGATGGCGGCGCCCATCACGCCGATGGATTCGTCGGTCGAGGCGAGCACCTGCAGGTCCTGATCGGCTGGGGTGACGGTGAACGGCCACCCGACGGAAAGGTCATATATTTCGCCCGTGCGGACGTCGAGGGAATCCGGCAAGGCCTTCACCGCCTGCATGGGCGCCGAATAATTGGCCAAAACGACCAAAAGGGAAAGGAAGATGCCGATGGATTTGCGTAGGGTTTGTCTGGACTGCATGCTTCGCGCCTCCCGATGTTTTCTTCGGTACAGGATGGGCGCGAAAGCGCAAATCTATGCTGGCGCAAAAAGGAAGCGCCTTGCGGCCTTTCCTTTTTCGAAGGAAGAAACCGCAGGCGCCTTGCCTTTGTGTAATCGTTGCGCTTGACCTTTTGTTATTTGAGGAAACTATTCATCATGTACCCGGTCAGGTAGCCGTTGCCGTCCTTGACGATGACCTTGCTCCAGACCGAATACGGGATGACAACCGTGGCAGCCGAGCCGTTGTTCACCTTGCGCAGCACTTCGTAGCCATAGCCGGCGCCTTCGCGCAGGTTGACAAATCCGTTCGTGCCGCCGGTGACGGTCTTGTGCGGCGTCAGCTTCTTGTCCAGGAGTTTGACGTACTTGGACATCATGTAGCCGTTGAGGCCGTCCGCGTTCACGCGGTGCCATTCGGTGCCCACGCCGAGCACCTTCACGAGCGTGCCGTTGTGGAACTGCGCGAGGCTCTTGCTGCCGGTCGACGGTTCGGCGCGCAGGTTCAGGCGGGACGCGGAATTGGGGTTGTTGACCACGGCATTGCCGCCGGGGGTGGGCTTTCCGCCGTCAAAGGCGAGGTACTTGGTGAGCATGTAGCCGACCTGTTCGCCAGCCTGCACCTTGCACCAGGTGGCGCCGTGCGTGAAAATGCGAACGCGCGAGCCGTTGGCGTAGGAAGCGATGACCTTGGAGGACGTGTTGGCCCATTCGCGCAGGTTCAGGTTGCCGCCGTTGTTCGTGCGAATCGTCGCATTGGCGCCCGGCGTATTGACCTTCGGCGCGGGATTGTTGGCCGGAGGAGGAACCGGTACGGCGCCGAACTGGAGGTAGTCGCTCATCACGTAGCCATACAGGCTGCCGGACTGAATCTGGCTCCAGGTGTCGCCATAGCTGAGCACCGTCACGCCGGCGCCGCTGGTGAGCTGGGTGATGACCCGGCCGCGGGTCGAAGGCGTTTCGTGCACGTTCACGGGACCGACGGTGATCGTCGCCGCCTTGCCGCTGGGAATGCCGGCGCCAAAGGATATGAACGCCGAGTGGACGAAGCCCGTGGTACCGTTTACGGAAACGGAATACCAGTCGCCCTGCGCGGAGAGGATCTGCACCTTGGTGCCGACGTTCAGGCAGCACACGACCGGCGCGTCATAGCCTGCCCACAGGCGCAGGTTGACATAGGTTCCACCATTTGGATTGCGTATCGTGCCTTCCGTCGCCGCCGCGAGGGCGGGGAGCGCGGACGCCAGGAGCAGCCCGATCAGCAGTACGCTAATCCATCTTTTGTGAGCGAGAATCCCTTTCGTATGGGTCATTTGGGAATCCCTCCCTTGCAATGTATGCGGGGGATAATTCCCTCCGCATCTACTCTGACGCGCGGTTCCTGTTGGATGTTCCCTTTGTTGTCGCAATTTGTAAATAAATTATTTAATTATTACCATTTTCTTCCAGATTTAAGCCGGCGCCGCTTTCCGGGGAAGGCAAAAGGGCGGGCTCCGCCTTTGGAAGCGACGGGGCTGACGCCGCGTTTGGAAACAGCGGTATGCCGTGCCTGTCCACTCGGCAGGCGGTCGTCCCCGGCAGCCACACGCCCGGCGTGGCCTCGCTCAGATGCCGCCTGACAATGGCGATATAGGGGGGAATAAAGCTTTCGTCGCGCGGGTCGGGCTGGATGCGGTGCGGCGCGCGCAGTGCCAGCGCCAGCGCGCGGGCCGTGTCCCTGGGGCCGAACTCGCACGAAAGCAGGCGCAGGGATTCCGCGTACCGGTCGCACAGCGCGTCGTCCGGGGCCGCGCCGGTGAAGGCGCGGTGGTACTCCGCCATCTTTCCTTCCGCATAAATCGCGATTTCACGTGTGTCCAGCCCCATTTTTCGAAGCAGAGAAAGGTGGGGGATGATTTCCGTCAACAAAAGCTCCGCGTGCTTGTCCACGTCCATGGCGTACAGCATCCGCGTCAGCGCGATGCCAAAGCAAAGGCCCTCCGAGGTGGAACGGACCTGCCCGCCCACGAACAGCATGCGGTCAAACGCCTTCTGAAGCGGGGTCTCCACGCCGTAGTGCTCGGCGCGGAACGGGTCGTCCGGAAAATAGACGAGATCGACGCCCAGGCGCACCTGGGAGCCCACGCGCGAAACGATGTCGTCGGTGTTGACGACATTGAAGACGGGGTACGCCTTGGGGTCTGAAACGCCGCCGCACACCGTCACCGTGGGCGCGGCGAAGGAGTACGCAAAGATCAGCTCGGGCCGGATGCCCCGCTCCAGGAGCAGGTGCGTATAGGTCTGCACCAGCGCGCCGCCCTGGCTGTGCCCGGAGATCCAGAACACAACGCGGCTGTCTTCACGCTTTGCCTCCAGCAGCGCGTCCAAAAGCGTATACGTTTCTTCCTGAAAGGCGGCCGCAAGGCCGGGCAGCAGCACCCGGGCGGCCTGCGCGTCAAACTGGCGCGCAAGCTGCAAAAACCCGTAATGCATGCCGGTGTGCGGCTGCATTTTGAAGTTGGAAAACCAGTCGAAGAACTTCTGCGTCGTGCCGATGAAGGAGATGGCGACCACCGCCCGGCCGTCGGGCAGCGCGCGCGCCATGACGACGCTTTTGCCCATATCGGTGACAAACAGCTGCCGCGCCGCGCGCATCAGGTCGCCGATGGGCCGAAGGCCGCGGATCAGCGTGCGGGCGCGCCGCCGCTTCCATTCGTTTTCGATCGCGGCGAGCTTGGAATCGCTGTCGCGGTCCAGCGCGACGACCTTGTCCTCGATGACAAAGGAGCAGTCCATCCAGCCGGCCTTGACCCACGGCTGAATTTGCAGATCGTATACGTTGGCGGCCAGCTCGGCGCTCATCCTGGCCAGCGGCGGGCTGAACGGAATCCGCCGGCCGCCGAAGGCGTCCGGCTCGGGCGCGCGCGAAAACACGCCGGCACAGCCAAGGTCGGTGTAGGTGAGGCTGCCCAGCGCGGGGGATCCGCTGCGGATTTCTTTTTCTTCCATAGGTTTTCGCCTTTCGCGAGCGATGAAAAAACCTTTATCCTTAGTATACCACAGCGCGCAAATTGATTCAAATGGCGGGACATGCTATACTTGCCGGGATAAAGAGGAAGAAAGCAGGCACGAAAGGAGAAGGTTCCTATGAAAAAGCGGATCGGCATCTTGACCAGCGGCGGCGATTGCCCGGGGCTGAACGCGGCGATTCGCGGGGTCGCCCGTGCCGCGTATGAGCTGTTTGACGCGGAGATTGTCGGCATTTTGGACGGATATCGGGGCCTGATCGAGGGGGAATGGCGGGAGATGGACCGAAGGGAGTTCTCCGGCATCCTGACGCTCGGCGGCACCATTCTGGG
>CAZUIA010000005.1:22431-27532 GCA_964620835.1 uncultured Oscillospiraceae bacterium | reverse complement strand
GCGCCAGCCGTACCGGGACATACGCGTGATCGGCGAGGATCAGGTGGACAAGGTGGAGGCGATGAAAAGCAACTATGAAAGGATGCGGCTGGATTGCCTGGTCGCGCTCGGCGGCAACGGCACGCACAAGACCGCCAACCTTTTGTCCAAGGAGGGGCTGAACGTCATCGGCCTGCCGAAAACCATCGACAACGACATCTGGCTGACCGATGTTACGTTCGGCTTTCATACCGCCGTCGACACCACCTCGGAGGTGATCGACCGCATTCACACCACCGCCGCCAGCCACGGCCGCACGATGGTGATCGAAATCATGGGCAACAAGGCCGGATGGCTCACGCTGTACGCCGGCATGGCCGGCGGCGCGGACATCGTGCTGCTGCCCGAGATTCCTTACGACCTTGATAAGGTGATCGAAGCGGTCGAGCGGCGCGCGCGGGAGGGCAAGGGCTTTTCGATTCTCGCCGTGGCCGAGGGCGCGTTGGATCTTGCGGAAGCCGACATGAAGAAAAAGCAGCGCTTGGAGGCGCGATCGAACATGGAGTGGGCGTCGGTTTCCCACCGTATCGCCGACCAGATCGGCGAAACGACCGGCGTGGAGACGCGCGTGGTGGTGCCCGGCCACATCCAGCGCGGCGGCACGCCGTCGGCATATGACCGGGTGCTTTCCACCCGCTTTGGCGTGCACGCCGCAGAGTTGATCCGCGACGGAATATACGGCATGGCGGTGGGCCTAAAGGGGAACGAGGTGGTGCACAACCCGCTTTGCGAGGTCGCGGGCAAAACGAAATTCGTGCCCGCCGACCACCAGATGGTCAGCGCCGCGCGGGCCATGGGGATTTGCATGGGGGACTGAGGCGCCCGCCGCCTGGTTCTGAATGGGAAGCAAGACTGGAATCAATGGCGGGCGATGTGCGCGGGGGATGCGCCTTAGAATCCGTTTCGAAACGCATCCAGGACATCCGTCAGCGCCGCAAAGTACGCCCGGATCGAGGGGTCCTCTGCAAGCAGCAGGACCGCCGCGCGCGCCGCGGCCACAAATTCACGCGATAACCCGTCCATCCCAAACCCCATCAGGGGGCAGACGGGCCAGGCGCGCACGTCCAGCTCCACGTCCGGCGCACTGCCGCGCACCGCGGGCGTCAGCGGGAACACGCGGCAGGAAAACGGCCGCATGGCGCGCGGGCACGCGCCTCGGCACGTCAGAAACTTGACGGGCCTCCCGTTCACGAACAGCGCGTTATCCGTGACCGTCCCCCAGGAAAGCGCCCCCGCATACAGCGCCTCCTCGCCCGGCAGCAGCAGCATGCCGCCCTTTCCGTCCTCGTCCGGCCTGCAGCAGGCCGCGCCGCAGCGAAGGCCGCAGTCCTTTTTCAGGGGCGTCGTGGTTTCAAGCAGCGTTCTGGCGGCGCAAATCCTGTCGAGCGGGCGCATTGCGGTTCGTTGCCTCCTGTTGTATAATGGGCATCGGCAGGGAGGTGGGGAAATGCGGTTTCGGCAAATGCCTTGCGATGTCGAGATCCACGCGGGCGGCGGGGCGGGCGGCGTGCTGATGCTGGGGGACGTTTCCGAAAAGCGGGAGGCGCTCATGGCCCGCTTTGGTGGCCAGGCGCAAACGGTGTACCTGGACCCGCCGTTCAATACAGGCAAAAAATTCGTGCTGCGCCAGCGCTGCGGCGAAGCCGGTTGGGCGAGCGGATCCCCAACCATCGAACTGCCCGCGTACGACGACCGCTGGCCGGACGAAGGAAGGCTCCTGTCCATGCTGCGCGAGGCGATCGAGCTGTCCCACCGCCTGCTGCGGGACGACGGCTCGCTGTTTTTGCATATCGACGCAAGGCTGCACGCGCCGCTTCGCCTGATGCTGGACGAGGTGTTCGGGCCGCGAAGCTTTGTCAACGAGATCATCTGGGTATATCAGACCGGCGGTCGGTCGACAGCGCATTTCAGCCGAAAGCATGATATCATACTGTTTTATCGCAAGAGCCCCGCGGCGTATTTCGATATCCGGGCCGTTGGGGTTCCGCGCAGCCGGGTGCGCTCCAACCATATGCGCCGCTCCGTCGACGAGCACGGGCGCGCGTACCGTTCCATTGTATCACAGGGAAAGGAATACCGCTACTACGACGACGCACCGGCCTACCCCGGCGATGTGTGGGACGACGTTTCCCATCTGCAGCAGAAGGACCCGCAACGGACCGGATACGACACGCAAAAGCCGCTTTCGCTCCTGGAAAGGATCATCCTCTGCTCTTCCCGGCCGGGGGACCTGGTCTGCGACCTGTTCGCGGGGTCGGGCACGACGGGGGTGGCCGCGGCGAAGCACGGGCGGCGGTTCCTTTTGATGGACCGCGCCGAACCGGCGCTGGCCGTGGCGCGAAAGAGGCTGCTGGGCTGTTCGATGCGCGTGGAAGCGCCGTGCGCCGCGGGCGCGCCGAGGCTGACGGGCAGCCTGTCGCCGGGCCTTGGCCTTGCGGAGGTGCGGCTTGAAAGCTATGCGATGGAGGACGGGCTGTGCAAGCTCGCGTTTCCAGGCGTGGAGGCGGTGGACCAGGTTTCGGCGGGGTATTTGCGCGGCGGCGCCTTTCACGCGCTGCAAAGCGCCACCCGCGGGAAGGCGGAGCCCGCCCTGCCGCCGTTTTTGGAAATCCCCGTGCTGGAAGGGAGGCCCGCCGTCCTGACGGTCGACGTTCTGGGGCGCAGAATGGTGCATGTGATGGAGGAGGAAGAACGTGGCGAATAAATACAGCTTCTATCAGCTTCGGGTGGCATGCCAGCAGCACATGATGGCGTCGCTCTATACGGAGCCTGACGACCCAGACGCGTTTAACGCCGGCTACGTGGAGGCGGTGACGCCGCGCCATGTGCTTTTGTGGTCCGTGACCCCCTGGGGGCATTTTGACGGCTGGTACCTGCGCCGCACCGAGGACATCCTGCAGGTGTTCATGGGGGACGACTTTGAGGTGCGGCTTCAGATGCTGCTGGAGATGGACGCAACACCCTATGTGCCGCTGCTTGACCCCGCGCCCGGCGCGGAGGAGGATTTGCTGCGCCGCGTGCTGGGCCATGCGCTGGAGAAGCGAAAGATTGTCAGCATCCTGACGGCGGAGGATACCTTCACCGGCAAGCTCAGCTATGTGGATGACCTGCGCGCCACGATGGAGGTGCTCGATTTCTTCGGCTCGCCCGACGGACAGCGCCAGTTCCCGCTGCGGGAAATGCAGATTGTGTCGATCGACACGCAGGAGGAAGCGATGTACAAGCGGCTGCACGAGGCGCGGCTGAAGCTGCTCTAGCGCCGCCTGCAGCCCTTTGATCGTTATCCCCTGCGCCCGACAGACGGGGTCCGGGGATGAAATCCCCGGCGGATTCCAAAGGCGGCGCCTTTGGCCGCCGGAGGCCCTTTCGCGCGCGAAATCAGGCCGTCAGGGACCCGGCTCGGCACCCCCGCGCCGTACCCCTTTTTCGGCCCGCAACACCGGTGCGGCGCGGGTTCCTCCCCGATGCTCGCGCGCACGCGAGCGAGGACGCCCGCACGGACTGCCGCATTTCCTTTTTTATCTCCCCGCCCGCCATCCAATTGTCGCCCAAGCTCCCATTCTTCACGCAATGCTCCTTTTTGCGCACAAAACACCCCTGCGCCTTTCCGGCGAACCAACCGACGGTCTATTTTCAAACGCATGAATGTCCCGCTCATTCTTGCAAAAAATTGCCAGCACGCGTATACTCTTATATCATTTGCGGTGTGAAGCACGCTGCGCCAACAGACGAGCGCGTGGAAGGCCGCGCTGGAAGGAGCGACACATGGATATTGAAAAGCTCGTGTCCCAGATGACGCTGGAGGAGAAGGCATCCCTGTGCTCCGGCAAGGGGTTTTGGGAGACGAAACCGATCGACCGCCTGCATGTGCCGTCGGTCTGGCTCAGCGACGGGCCGCACGGCCTTCGAAAACAGGCGGGCACAGGCGACCACATCGGGCTTGGCGAAAGCGTCGTCGCCACATGCTTCCCGACCGCCGCCGGGCTCGCCTGTTCGTTTGACCGGGCGCTGGCCCGCATGGTGGGCGAAGCGCTGGGCGAGGAATGCCAGGCGGAAAACGTCGGCGTGCTGCTGGGCCCGGGCGCGAACATCAAGCGGTCGCCGCTTTGCGGGCGAAATTTCGAGTATTTTTCGGAGGATCCGTTTCTCTCCGGCGAGATGGCGGCGGCGCACATCCGGGGCGTGCAATCCAAGAACGTCGGCACGAGCCTGAAGCATTACGCGGCCAACAACCAGGAGCACCGCCGCATGAGCGTCAACGCGGTGGTGGACGAGCGGGCGCTTCGCGAAATCTACCTGGCAAGCTTTGAATACGCCGTCAAGGGCGGCAAACCGTGGACCGTGATGTGCGCGTACAACAAGGTAAACGGCGTATACGCCAGCGAAGACCCGTTCCTGCTGACCCGGGTGTTGCGGGAGGAATGGGGCTTTGACGGCTTTACCGTGACCGACTGGGGCGCGTGCGCCGACCATGTCAAGGGCGTGGCCGCGGGCATGGACCTGGAGATGCCCTGCACCGGATCGGTGAACGAAACCCTGCTGATCCAGGCCGTCCGGTCCGGGAAGCTGGACGAATCCATGCTGGACCGCGCGGTCTGCCGCATGCTGGCGGTTCTTTACCGCTACCTCGACAACCGGGACCCGTCGGCCGTGTATGACCGCGACCAGCACCATCACCTGGCCCGCCGCGTGGCGCGGGAGACCATGGTGCTTCTCAAAAACGAAAACGGCCTGCTGCCGCTTTCCGGCGGCAAAATCGCGTTCATCGGCCAATATGCCAAGGCACCGCGCTACCAGGGCACGGGCAGCTCGCGCATCAACCCAAGCCACGTGCTTTCCGCGCTGGAGGCGGTTCGCTCGGTGGCAAAGGTAGCGTACGCGCAGGGCTTTGACGACGCGGACCCGAGCGTGCGGCAGGCGCTGCTTGACGAGGCGGTCGAGACGGCGCGCAAGGCCGATGTCGTGGTGCTGTTCGTCGGCCTGCCGGATACATATGAATCCGAGGGCTTTGACCGCGCGCATATGCGCCTGCCGGACGACCAAAACGAACTGATCCACGCGG
>CAZUIA010000005.1:17971-22421 GCA_964620835.1 uncultured Oscillospiraceae bacterium | reverse complement strand
GGTGGTCGTCGTGCTGCATGGGGGATCGCCGGTGGAGATGCCCTGGGCGGACGATGTGCAGGCGATTTTGGAGGCGTACCTGGGCGGACAGGCCGTCGGCGGTGCGGTGGTCGATCTGCTTTTTGGCGCGGCAAACCCCTGCGGAAAGCTGGCGGAGACATTCCCCATGCGCTTGTCCGATACGCCTAGCCACCTGTTCTTCCCCGGCGACGGCGATACGGTGAACTATCGCGAAAGCATCTATGTGGGCTACCGCTATTACGATACCAAGCAAATGGCGGTCCGCTACCCGTTCGGCTTCGGCCTGTCGTACACGACGTTCAAGTACGGCCGTCTGAGGCTCGATAGCCGGACCATCGCGCCGGACGGCCAGCTATCCGTCGCCGTCGACGTGACGAACACCGGCAAGGTGTTTGGTAAGGAGGCCGTGCAGCTGTACGTGCACAGCGCGCATCAGGGCGTGTCCAAGCCCGAGCAGGAGCTGAAGGGCTTTGAAAAGGTGGCGCTGGAGCCGGGCGAAACAAAGACCGTCCGCTTCACGCTGGATCGCCGGGCATTCGCGTACTGGGAGGAGCGCATCCACGATTGGTATGTCGAAAGCGGCGCGTATGAGATCCGTGTCGGCGCGTCCAGCCGAGATATCCGGCTCAAGGCGACGGTGGAGGTGACGGCCAACAAGCCGCTGCCGCTGGCGGTCACGCCGGATACGACGATCGGGGATATCCTGGCCCTTCCGGGCGGGCCGCACGCGCTTTCCCCGCTGATGGCCGGATTCTCCGGGATAATGGGCACGGGGGAGGAGACCGACGCCACGACGGGCGCGATGATACAGGCGATGATGAAGGATTTGCCGCTGCACGCGCTGCGCTCGTTCGCGGGCGATCTGTTCACCGAGGAGGTCATGTGGGGGCTGATTGACGCGCTGAACCGGTAAGCGGCGAAAGGAGGAAGCTGGAGCAACCTCCCGGAAGTCCCGCCACTGGCCGGATGGTCTTTTTGCCCCGCGCGGCGGCGCTGTCCGCGGGGTGTGGCGTCGCTCCGCCTTGCCCGGGTTTCTTCCTTTTTGTAAAATCTTGCCTTCTCTGCCGATATTTCCGGGTTTTTCCGCAAAGCGCGCGTCCATCCCCAATACCGCATGTTTCTTCTTGCGCCAAAAAATGACGCTTTTCCGTCAGATTATGCTTGCAAGTTTTCTATCAAATGTGGTATCATTTGATAGAAAATCCTGCATTATTTCCGTAAGGAGCGCGTATTCATGACGGACGAGAAACAAACGAGGCTGGAGCGGGACTCCATCGGCGCACTGGAGGTGCCCATCGAAGCGTATTACGGCGTGCAGTCGCTTCGCGCCAAACGGAATTTTCCGATGACCGGGCGGACCATGCACGCGGGGCTGATCGCGAACCTGGCGCAGGTCAAAAAGGCGGCCGCGCTCACGAACGAGCGCGCGGGGCTATTGCCGGGGCCGCTGGCACGGGCAATCATGGCGGCCGCGGATGAGGTGATCGCGGGCAAATGGCGGGACGCGTTCATTGTCGATCCCATCCAGGGCGGCGCGGGCACGTCCGCCAACATGAACGCCAACGAGGTGATCGCCAACCGCGCCATCGAGCTGCTCGGCGGCCGAAAGGGCGACTATACCCTCGTGCACCCGAACGACCATGTGAACATGGCCCAATCGACAAACGACGTGTACCCGACCGCCGGAAAGCTGACGCTGCTTTCGCTGATCGAAACGGCGCGCCAGGCGGTTTTCGCGCTGCGGGACGCGCTGCTTGAAAAGGCCGAAGCGTTTGACGGCATCGTCAAAATGGGGCGGACGCAGCTGCAGGACGCGGTGCCCATGCGGCTGGGGCAGGGCTTTCACGCCTACGCGTCCGCGCTTTCGCGCGATCTTGCGCGCCTTCGCGCCACCTATGACGGCCTGTTGACGGTGAACCTCGGCGCTACCGCGATTGGCACGGCCGTGACCGCGTCGCCGTATTACGTTGCCCATATCGTGCCGGTGCTCGCGGAGCTTTCGGGCCTGCCCGTGCGGCAGGCGGACGACCTGTTCGACGCGACGCAGAACCTGGACTGCCTGGTCGCAGCTTCCGGCGCGGTGAAAACCTGCGCGCTGACGATGTCCAAGATCGCCAACGATTTGCGGCTTTTGTCCAGCGGGCCCAAGACCGGCATCGGGGAAATCAGGCTGCCGCCGATGCAAAACGGCTCCTCGATCATGCCGGGCAAGGTGAACCCCGTCATTCCCGAGGTCGTCACGCAGGCGGCGTACCGCATCGCCGGCAACGACGTGACCGTCGGCCTGTGCGCGGAGGCCGGGCAGCTGGAGCTGAACGCGTTTGAGCCGGTGCTCTTTGACAGCCTGTTTGAGTCGCTGGACCTGCTCGCCCGGGCGGCGGAGACATTTCGGGTCAACTGCGTCGAGGGCATCGAGGCGGACGAGGCCAGGTGCCGCTTCCTGCTGCAGGAGAGCTATGGGGTCGTCACCGCGCTTTGCCCCGTCATCGGCTATGAGCAGGCCGCGGCGCTGGTGAAAGCATCCATGCAGGAAAAGGTGCCGATTTTGGAATATATCCGGTCACACCTGTCGCTGCCGGAGGAGCAGCTCGCCTGCTTGCTGAACCCGGCCGCCCTGACAGGGCCCGCCGGACGGCCGGCGCATGAAACGGCGGGGGGCCTGCATTGACCCCCGGGCGGACCGGCGCTGTAGAAGTAATTTGCAAGAGGCGTCCGCGTGAAACTTCCCGCGCGGCCGCCTCTTGCAAAAATCAAACCCCCTCCGGGCAATCCCGGAGGGGTATGCGAACACCGGAAAGCCGGTGGTCTGGCCGAATAGGTTTGCCGGCGGGCGAACAGCCTGTCCGTTCGCCGACGCTTCAATGGGGTGGCGTCCCCTGAAAGGGCGCCGGCAAGGGGTATGTGTTTGTCAAGATCTTCTTTCATGGCATCCCTCCCCGCGTTTCATAGTACGCGAGTTTCTCCGTTTCGATCTCGCATCCCCCCTTTCCGGTTCCGTCAAGGACAGTATACGAAACAATTGTGAACCCACTGTGTACATACCGTTAGCATTCCGTAAAAACGCGCCGAAGCCTTCCCCTCTATTTGATTTGATACACCAGCATCACGTCGGCGGTGATCTCGATTTCGCCCGCCATGATTTGCGTGCCGCTGCCCGCGGCCGCGTCCATCTTGGCATAGCTGGCGACGGCATACGGACTGGGCGCCGTGCGGCTGGTTTCGCGAAGCTCGAGCAGGGTCTTGAGGCTGACTTCGGCCGCATCGGCCATGTTCTCCGCCTTTGCCTTGGCCGCCTGGATGGCGTCGCGCAGGGCCTCCTGGTACAGCGCCTCCTCCTTGGAGTAGCTGAACCGAAGATCGCCCACGCTGTTGGCGCCCCTTTCCACCGCGGCATCCAGAATCTGGCCGATGAGGGCAAAGTCGCTTACGGTGACGCGCAGCGTGACCGTCACGTTGAACCCCTTGGGGACGGTCGTGTCCGCGCGATAGTCATAGACGCGATAGATGGAGTATCCGCTGGTGGCGATCTGCTTTTCGGGAACGCCCAGCGCCTTGAGGGCCTCGATCACCTCGTTGATGATCCGGTTGGCCTCCGCCTGGGCATCCTTCTCGCTTTCCCTTTCAATGGAGGCGCCGATTTGGATGGCCACGGTGTCCGGCGCGACGGTACGAACCGCCTGGCCGTGCACCTCCAGCTCGCCGCTGTCTTTGGTCCAGGTTTCCACCGAGGAGACCGCTCCGTCCAGCCACTGGCCAAACGACGGCGCGTTTGCGGACTGCGGCGCTTCCGCCGCGGCAAAGGCGCTGACGCCAAGGGAGACGATCAGCAAAAGAGAAAGCGCCAAACATTTTGTGTATTTCATGATGGGTTGCTCCTTTCGGTTTTGGGTTTCACCACTCAGACGCGCGGGGTTACAAAAAGTTCTTTGGAAAGGCAAATTTTCCCAAGCCGGGAAATGGAATGGGGGACCGCCGCGCACAACAAACGGCGGCGCCGTCCGCGGCTTGGCTGCCAAGAATGCGCGCCGTTTTCCCGGAAAATCCGGCGCGCGGCCTGGCTTGCGCCGCTTTGTTACGTTGCCTCGCCTTTGTGCGCGGCCACAAACCGCTCGATCTGCTCCATCCTTTCGCGAACGCGCGCCTCGCTTCCCTGCGCGGTGGGGGTATAATACTGCCGGCCGGCCAGCGCGTCCGGCAGGCAGCGCATGGCGGTCAGCTTTTCCTCGTAATCGTGGGCATACTGATAGCCCTTGCCGTAGTCAAGCTCCCGCATCAGCCGCGTGGGCGCGTTGCGGATCTGCAGCGGCACCGGCTCGGCCAGGCTTTCCAGCGCGTCGGCCTTGGCGCGGGCATAGGCCATGTCCAGGGCGTTTGACTTGGGCGCAAGCGCCATATACACCACCGCGTGCGTCAGGTGCACGCTGCATTC
>CAZUIA010000005.1:0-17961 GCA_964620835.1 uncultured Oscillospiraceae bacterium | reverse complement strand
TGAGATGGCATGCCTGGTATGCGGCCACGGCGATTTCCAGGGCGCGGCTGTCCGCCATGCCGACATCCTCGCTGGCAAAGCGCGTGACGCGGCGCGCGATGTACAGGGGGTCCTCGCCTGCCTCCAGCATGCGGGAGAGCCAGTACACGGACGCCTGCACGTCGCTGTTGCGCATGGACTTATGCAGCGCCGAGATCAGGTTGTAGTGCTCCTCGCCGCCCTTGTCGTACAAAAGCGATTTTCGGCTCGTGATCTGCTCGATCACCTCTTTGGTGACGACCGTCCTTTCGCCGTCGAACGGGCTGTTGAGCACGGCCATCTCCAGCGCGTTGAGCGCCGCGCGCGCGTCGCCGTTGGCAAAGCGTGAAAGCGCCTCCACCAGGCTGTCGTCCATGTCGACTTCCTGCCGGCCAAAGCCGCGCTCGTCCCTGAGCGCGCGCTGAAGCAATTCGGTCATGTCCTCGACCGACAGGGCGTTTAGGACAAACACCTTGCACCGGGACAGGAGCGCGGCGTTGATCTCAAACGAGGGGTTTTCCGTCGTCGCGCCGATGAGGATGATGCTCCCTTTTTCGACAAACGGCAAAAAGGCGTCCTGCTGGGCGCGGTTGAAGCGGTGGATCTCGTCCACAAAGAGGATCGTCTTAACGCCCAGCGTGCGGCCCTGCTCCGCCTGCTTCATCACGTCCTTGATCTCCCTTATGCCGCTGGTCACGGCGCTGAAATCGATGAACTCCGCCTTCGTTTTCCCGGCGATGATGCGCGCCAGCGTGGTTTTCCCCACGCCGGGCGGCCCCCAGAAGATCATGGAGCTGACCTTGTCCTGGTCGATTAGCGTGCGCAGCACCTTGCCTTCGCCCAGCAGATGCTTTTGGCCTACGAACTGATCAAGCGACGCGGGCCGCATGCGGCTGGCCAGCGGCTGGCTCTGGTTTTCTTCCTCAAAAAAGGAGGCTTGCTTCATGGTTGTTCCCGCCTGTTTGCGCGTGGCCGAAGGCCGCGCGGTACTTTTCTTTTTCTTTATTATACCATATCGCCTGCGCCAACACAAAGCGATCCGGGCGGACCGGGGCGTTTTCCTTCCCAGATCATGGACAGGCGCGCGAAAATGATGTACAATGTAGCGCAGCTTGGAAGGAAGGGTTGAAACCGCATGCCCGCACCGATTGCCTGGAACCGAAAGCCCCTGCCGGAGAACCTGCTCGCTCCGCTGCCGCTGACGGCGGTCCTGCCGCTGTCAAGGCTGGAGGCCGCCGTGCGAAGCGACGGTGTCCGCACCCTGGACGACCGGCTGGCCAAGGCGTATCTTCTTCAGGATCAGGAAGCGGTCGCCGCGGCCGGACGCGACGTCGAGGCGCTGCTGGCCTCCTCCGCCGCCCCTTCCAAGCAGGAGCTTCGCGCGCTGATACGCTGCCACGCCGTGACCGCGGACAAGCGCATCCGCCTGTTTTTGCTTTCCTACGCAAAAAAGCTGTACGATACGCTGCCGGGCAGCCCCTTGCGGGACGCGCGGCAGGCCGCCGACCTTTCGGATCTTTTGCACATGGCGCTGTGGCTCTATAACCTGACCGGGCAAAAGCCGCTGCTGGAATTGTGCCGCATGCTCAAGGCGCAAGCCCCGGACTGGACGAGCACCTTCCATATTTTTCCCCAAACAAAGCCTGTAAAGGACGCGCCGGACCCTTCGTCGGACGCGTACTGGCGCGCGCACGGCGAAACCGTCGCCGCGTCGCTCAAGACCCCGGCGCTGCAGGCGCTGTTTGAGGGCGGTCTGAAAAACGAGACGGCCTTTGACGTGGGCTATGAAAAGCTGATGCGCCACCACGGCGCGGCGCATGGGCTTTGGAACGCAAACCCGCTGCTTTGCGGAGCCAGCCCGTCCGGCTTTGTGGCGCCGGGCGCCGTGCGCGAAGCCGCCCACACCCTGGAAACGCTCCTGTGGGCGCAGGGAAACCCGGCCCACGCGGATCTGCTTGAAAAAATCGTCCATAACGCCTTGCCCGCGGCGCGGGGCCCGCAGGCGGCCAACCAGCTTGCGCCTGCGGCGGGCGAGTCCGCCGGCGGCCTTTCGCAGTTCGCCGCGTCGCTGTGGATGGCCTCGCGCGACGGCGGCCTGGCGGCCGTCTGCTATGCGCCCTCGCTCGTCCGCTGGCGCGTTCACGATCAGACGGTCCGCATCGAGACCGAGACCGCCTACCCTTTCTCGGAGGAGATCCGCCTCAAGGTGCGCGTGAAGCGTCCGGCCGAGTTCCCGCTACGGCTTCGGATTCCCGGCTGGGCCGAGGGGGCATACGCCGACGTGCAGGGGGAGAGGGTCGCCGCGACGCCCGGCACCTTTGCGCTCCTTGCCCGCCTGTGGCGGGACGGGGACGAGGTGGCGCTGCGCCTAAAGATGCCCGTCCGCGCGGGGAGGGGGTATCACCAGTCCGTTTTCGTCGAGCGCGGTCCGCTCGTGTATGCGCTGCCGGTTTTAGAAGGCGAGGCCTGGAACGTCGCGCTGCTGCCGGAGAGCGGGTTTGAGCTGTCCGACGCGGCGGGTATACCTGCCGTGCATGCGGACGCGGTGATTGTGCCCGCGTGGAAGCGCTCCGGCAGTGTGCCGGCGGCGCCGCCGGTCCGGCCGGAGGTCCACGGCGCGGACAAGCGCCGCGTCACGCTGCTGCCCTACGGGCAAACCGAGGCGCGCATCGCCCAGTTTCCCGAAGGCCTACGAAAGGGGACGGAAGCATGAAGCCGGTCAAGATGTTCATTATGGAGGCCTGCCCGTACTGCAAAAAGGCGCGCGCCTGGATGGACGAGGTGTTTGAAGCGCATCCCGAATATCGGGCGGTCCACCTGACGATCATTGACGAGCGCAGGGAGCCGGACCTGGCGAACAGTTATGATTACTGGTATGTCCCGACATACTATGTCGGCGACGAAAAGCGGCATGAGGGCGTGGCGACCAAGGAAATTGTCGAGCGCGTGTTCGCCGAGGCCTACGCGGGATAGCTTTGGAAAGCGCGATTTGACGGCAGGAAAATGTTTCCTTTGCGCCGAAGTGTATCTTGTTGGATGTATCTTTGCATGTATCCTGTCGGTGGCGATCGCAAGCGAAACGGAGGGACCCGTATGCGGGATATGGTCGCAGTGCTCGGGGCGGAAACGCCGAGCGGGCGCGCCGTGGCGAAAAAACTGAGGGCTGAGCGGTATTGCTGCAAGCTCTTGCATTCCGGCGTCAGCGCCCGGGAGGTGGCCGCACTGGATCCGGCGGGCGTTTTGCTCGCGGGCGAGGAGTCGGAAGGCGCGCAGGCGCCCGACCCGGAGATCCTGTCGCTTCGCGTGCCGGTGCTGGCGCTCGGGTCTTCCGCCAGATCGCTTTGCGCCGTCGCCGGGCGCAGGACGTCCGGCGAGGCCATCGTGCAGTCGGTCGTGCCGGTGCGCTACGCAAGTTCGCCGCTTTTTGAAGACATCGGCCCGGGGGAAAGGTGGATCGGCCACGCGGAGCCGTTTTTGCTGCCCGAGCCGTACCGCGCCATCGCCGAGGTGGACGGATACCCCGTCGCCTTTGCCGACGAGGGCGCGCAGCACTACCTGCTGCAGTTTCAGATCGAGCGCAACGATCCGGATGGCATCGCCATCCTGCTCGCGTTTGCCGGCGGCGTCGCCGGCTGCACGGCCTGGTGGTCGCCCGAGAGCATCGTCGCCGAGGCGGAAAAGACCATCAAGGCCGCGGTCGGGGAGGGCTACGCCATCTGCGCGATGAGCGGCGGCCTGGATTCTACCGTGGCCGCTGTCCTGGCCAAGCGCGTGCTGGGCGAGCGGCTTTTGTGCATCTATGTCGACACGGGCCTGATGCGAAAGGGAGAAACCGAGGAAATCGTCCACTACTTCCAGGATGTGCTGTCGCTTCGCTTCGTGCGCGTCGACGCTTCGGGGCCGATTTTGCGCGCGCTGTCCGGCCTGACCGAGGCCCGGGACAAATGGTGCGTCATCGACAACGAAATCTCGCGCGCCCTGATGGAGGAAGCGGAAAAGCTGCCCGGGGAGAAGTCGTTCATCCGGGGCACCAACTATGTCGATGTCGTGGGCGACGCGCGGGGCGCCGTGCCCGCGCGGCAGGAGCGCGCGGTCGAGCCGCTTCGCGAGTTGTTCAAGGACGAGATCCGCATGATCGGCGAGTATTTGCAGCTCGCCCCCTCCGTGCTCAGCCGCCAGCCGTTCCCGGGCATGGGCCTGGCCGCGCGCGTGCACGGAAACGTAACGGCGGCGCGCCTGACCATGCTGCGCACCGCCGACGCGATCTTTACCGACGAACTGATGGAATCCGGACAGGACAGGCGCCTGACGCGCTATTTCGCCATGCTCGACGAAATCGGCGGGCGCGATACGATCGTCCTGCGCGCGACAAACGGCATGGAGCCGCAGATGAGCGTGGCGCGCCTTCCCTATGACTTGCTGGAAAGAACGGTCGCCCGCATTCAAAAGGCGCTGCCCAGCGTCGCGCGCGTGCTGTACGACATGACGCCCGGCATGGCCGAGTGGCCGTGAAGGTCAGTATAGCCTTAAAAGCGCGCCCAGCATGCTCAGCACCATCAGACCCGCCATGAAAAGGGCCAGGGCGCGCGCGATCACCTGCTTTTTTTGTGCCCGCTTGCGCATCTTCTCCTCCTTGCATCCTTGTAAAATCGGCGCGCATAGTATACCATAGTCCCAAGCGAGATGCAACGGAGTGGCTGTACGCGTATGAAAACCGACGGCGCGCAGGCGTTTATCAACCGGGAGCTGAGCTGGCTTCAATTCAACCGCAGGGTGCTGGCCGAGGCCGCCAACCGCGACAATCCGGCGCTGGAGCGGCTGAAATACCTTTCCATCACCGCGTCCAACCTGGATGAATTCTTTATGGTGCGGTTCGCGGCCTTGGCGGCGCGCGCCGCCGCCGGGGACGAGGCCGAGGACCCCGCGGGGCTTTCGCCCCGGGCGCAGGTCGACCGGATCATCGAGGACGCGCGCCTGTTCGTGCGCGAGCAGACCGCCGTGCTGGCCGAGCACGTTCTGCCGGCCCTTTCCGCCGTCGGCCTTCCCTTGCGTACCTATCCGGAAACCACGCCCGCCCAAAAAAGGTGGGCGGAGCGCTGCTTCAAGCGAGACATATTGCCAAAGCTCTCCCTCAAGGTCCATACCGAAAGCCAAAGTCCCAAGCGAACCCAGAGGATTGCGGGAAGGCTTTTGTACCTGGCCCTTTTGATTTTGGGCGAAAAAAAGGAGGATTCCCTGCTGGCCACCGTGCAGGTGCCGGCGGAGCTTCCCCGCGCGTACCGCATCCCCAAGGCGCTGGGCGACGGCTTTTTGCCCATCGAGGAGATCATCGCGGCGTTTGCGGGCCAGCTCGCCCCGAACCGCCGCGTATTGGGCTGCTGGCCGTTTCGCGTGACGAGGGACGCGGACTTTACCGTCAGCGGCGATGTAAAGGGCGACCTGCTGGTGGTGGAAACCAAGCGGTCCGTGCGAAAGCGCAAAACAGGCGATGTGGTGCGGCTGGAGATCGCCGCGTCCGCGCCCGAGGAGGTGACCGACCGCCTCTGCGCGCTGCTGCCGCTGAAAACCGGGGCGCTCTACCGCATCGAGGGTCCGCTTCGGCTGACGTTTTTGCTTCGCGAGCTGTACGGCCTTGATGGGCTGGACGCGATGCGCTACCCGCCGTTTGAAAGCGCCATGCCCAAAGCCCTGGCGGACGGGCAGAGCGTGTTTGACGCCCTCAAGGCGGGCGATATTTTCCTGCACCACCCCTACGACAGCTTTGACGCGGTTCTGAAATTCGTGAGGGAGGCGGCGGACGACCCGCGCGTGCTCGCGATCAAGCAGACGCTGTACCGGGTCAGCGGCAATTCGCCCGTCATCAAGGCGCTGTGCGACGCGGCCGAGGCGGGCAAGCGCGTGACCGTGCTGCTGGAGGTCAAGGCCCGCTTTGACGAGGAGAACAACATCCACTGGGGCGAACTGTTAAAGCGCGCGGGCTGCCATGTGATCTACGGTCTGCCGCAGCTCAAAACGCACTCAAAGATCACGCTGGTGGACCGGCGCGAGGGCGAGGGCATCCGCCGCTACCTGCACCTGGGCACCGGCAATTACAACGACGTGACGGCCCGCCAGTACACCGATATGGGGCTTTTCACCTGCGACGAATCGCTGGGCGAGGACGCGCAGGCTTTTTTCAACATGGTCACGGGCTTCAGCCGCGAGCCCGGGATGCGGCGGCTCGTGTACGCGCCGCGCGCGCTGCGCGCCTTCCTTGCAAAGCTCATTGAGGGCGAGATCGCCCATGCCCTCGCCGGGCAAAAAAGCGGCATCTTCGCCAAGATGAACTCCCTGGTCGATCCGGAGATGATCGAGCTTTTGTACGCGGCCAGCCGCGCGGGCGTGCCCATCCGGCTGCTCGTGCGCGGCGTGTGCTGCCTTCGCCCGGGGGTCATGGGCCTGAGCGAGACGATCGAGGTCCGCTCCATCGTCGGACGGTTTTTGGAGCACAGCCGGGTGTTTCGCTTTGAAAACGGCGGGGACGCGCGCCTTTTCCTCTCCAGCGCCGACTGGATGCCGCGAAATCTCAACCGGCGCGTGGAATTGATGTTCCCGATCGACGACGCGCAGGTGCAAAGCCGGGTGAACGAGGTGCTGCGGCTGCAGTGGCTGGATACGGCCAAGTCCTGGGCCATGGGTCCCGACGGCGTCTATCGCCGCGTGCCAAGCGGCGAGGCGCCGTTCAACGCGCAGGAGGCGCTCTTTCGGCCGCCGGCACCCCCGCGGTTTGGCGGCGAAGAAGGGGACGGGGCCTGAAGCACTTCGGCGTTTTGGGGTGGCTTTTCATGGAATTTTATAAAAAGCGGGCTTGCAATCCCCCGCGAGCCCGTTACGTTTTAGGCGGCCGTCCGCCTTTCGTTCCGGATGGGCTACGGTAATGTTACGAAACCTTTAATTTTTTTTCACTTTCCGCTTGTGATTCCCCATTTTCTTCTGTATAATAGGAAACACGTATGGAGAGAAGTGGAGTGTGAACGCATGAACCGAAATGATGCACGTTCGTCACGGACACAACGCCTCACTGTGGAAACCGAAGAGGAGTTTCGTAACGATATCCCCGTGGAAACATCGCGGCGCAGGCGTACGCAGGCGGCGCGCATCCGCATGGAGGAGGACGGCTTTGCCGACACCGTCGTTCCGCCGTCGCGGGAAACGCTTACCGTGCAGCAGCACCGTTATGCGCGGCAGGCGCCCCAGGAAAAGCCCAAGGCGCAGCTTGGCGAGGCGTTTGCGGACGATCTGCCGCCCGAGCGCCTGGAGATTCCGTACCGCAGGCGCTATGACGATGTCCCGGACGAGGAATTTGACGACGAAGAATCATATTATGACGACGAAACCGAATCGCCCCGCCAAGGGAAGCGGCATGTGGTCCGTTGGGTGATCATCCTGACGCTGCTGCTGGCACTGTTGGCCGGGGCTACGTATATCGGCCTTCAGCGGCCCGATCTGGTCGCGCCCGTCGTGCAGTGGGGGCGCGAGATGATCTACGGTCCGACGCCTTCGCCTTCTCCCTCTCCTTCTCCCACGCCCGAACCCTCTCCCACCCCGACGCCGATGCCCAGCGTGGGCGAGGCCATCGTCATCGGCTTTATCGCCGAACCGATCATTCAGCCCGATATCAACCAGCCGGTCATCTTTGAGGTGACGACCACCAAGCAGACCGACCGGGTGCAGATCGTGGACAACAACGGCCAGGTGCTGATGGAGGCCATGGAGGGCTCCTACAACGAGACGGACTACGGCCGCGTGTGGAACATGATGGTCTACTTCCTCAGCCCCTATGACGGCGCCGTGGAGGTATATCCCGGCAACGTGTCCGGCTGGAACGAAGCCAACAGCTCCAGCATGACGATCAAGGTGGGCGCCGTGCAGCCCGAGCCCGAAGCGCAGGGCGCCGATGCCCAGGGAACCCCGGACGCGGCCGGCACGGACCTGCCTGGCGAAGGCGTCCCGGCGGTTGCCGGCGAGGGCGTGCCCGTTTCCACCGCGTCCGTACAGAGCAGCGTCTTTGTGAAAAACGAGCCGGTCGACTTTTTCGCCAGGGAAAACCCGATCCGCTTCGGCGACGCCGAAGGCTACATGGTGCGAAACGGCGTGCCGAACAAGGGGGTCACCACCTTCCGCGGCAGCGGCATGCGCCAAAATAGCGCCTATGGCGTGGCGGCCCCGGTTGAAAAGAGGCTGCAAAGCGTCTGGAGCGCGCAGGCCGGCAGCGCCGGCGACGGCACGTACACGTGGAACACGCAGGCGCTCATCCAGCAGTGGCACACGAACATCCGAAGTCTCCTGCCGCTCAGCGATGCCAGCCTCAAGTCCGTGGCGCTGAAAGAGGTTGTTTTCGCGGCCAACGACGGCAAGGTATATTTCTTCAACCTGACGGACGGCACTCCCACGCGGGACCCGTTTGCCGTCAACCCCTCCGCCCCGATGCTGGGCGCTGCTTCCCTGTATCCCACCGGGCTGCCCATGCTGTTTGTCGGCGAGGGGGACCCGAACGTCGCGGGTAGCGAGGACGGGGGCTTCCTGGTTTACAGCTTAACCAACCCGGACAAGCCGGGCCGGCTGAAGGGGGTCAACGACAACGCGTCCTCTGCAAACAGCGCCGTCATCACCTCCCCGCTGATTGCGGACACCGGCGACGCGATGGTGGGCATCGGCGGGAACGGGCTTTTGTACACGTTGACGCTCAACACGAAGTTTGACGCGGAAACAGGCAAGGTGGAGTTCCCCGCGGCTACCGTGGAAATGTACAAGACCGTCGAAGGCTCGGCGGATACGTCGGTCTACAGCTCCCTGGCCGCGTACGGCGAATACGCCTACTTTGCCGACGAAGCCGGCATCCTGCAGCGCGTGAACCTGAACACGCTGGAAAACGTCTGGTCCGTCAACCTGAACGCCGGGGTCGACGGGGCCGTGGCGCTGGACATCGAGTCCACCGGGGAGGACCCGGTTCTGTATGTCGCCACCACCGCGGACGCCGAGGGCTACGCGCACATGCGCCGCTTCAACACGGGCAGCGGCGATATTGACTGGGATACGGCGGTAAAGGGCAGCATCTCCGCTTCCCCGCTTGTGGGGCAGAACAACCTGGGGCGCATGGTGCTCTTCACGGCTACGAACGAGGCGGGCGGGGCCACCCTGTACGCGCTGTCGAAGGATACCGGCGAAATCGTCTGGCAGTACGCGCTGCAAAACGCGACCGACGCTTCGCCCATCGCGCTGTACGACGCTGAGGGCATCAGCATGGTGGTGCAGGGCGACGGTGCGGACCTGCACCTGCTGGACGGCCAGACCGGCGAGCTGCTTGACTCCCTGGCGCTGGATGCGGCGATCATCGGCTCCCCGGCCGCGTTTGACAACATGATCGTCGTGGCCACGCTGGACGGCAAGCTGAACGGCGTCGGCATTCAATAGGCTGCATCAACCAAATTGTCAAGACGGGCGTAAGCGATTGCGCCCGTCTTTGAACGAAACGGGAAAACCGCTGAAAGGATGACGGTCCGATGAAAAAGTACCTCGTAGCGCTCGACCAGGGAACCACCAGCTCCCGCGCCATTGTGTTTGATCTTGCGGGCAGGGTGCTCTCCCAGCACGCTATGGAGTTTGAGCAGATCTACCCAAAGCCCGGCTGGGTGGAGCATGATCCTTCCGCCATTTTGTCCAGCCAGGTGGATTCGCTTCGCCGCGCGGTGGCCCTTGCGCAAATCGACCCGGAGGACATCGCGGCCATCGGCATCACCAACCAGCGGGAAACCACCGTCCTGTGGGACCGCGAGACGGGCGCCCCGGTCCACAACGCGATCGTCTGGCAATGCCGCCGCACCGCCCCGATGGTCGAAGCCCTGCGCGAAAAGGGGCTGGAGGCGCACATCCGAAGGACCACGGGCCTGGTGCCGGACGCGTACTTTTCGGGCACAAAGCTCGCGTGGCTTTTGGACCTGCCCGGCGTTCGCGCAAGAGCCGAGCGGGGCGAATTGTGCTTTGGCACGGTGGACAGCTGGCTGGCCTTTCACCTGATCGAGGACCGGCCCCACCTCACCGACGCCTCCAACGCCAGCCGGACGATGCTGCTGAACATCCACACCCTTTGCTGGGACGACAAGCTGCTTCGCGCGCTGGACATCCCCCGCGCGGTGCTCCCCGAGGTGGTCGACAGCGCGCAGGTGATGGGCATGCTCGACCCCAAGATCCTCGGCTGCCGCATTCCGGTCGCGGCCATCGCCGGGGACCAGCATGCCGCGCTGTTCGGGCAGGCCTGCTTTCAAAAGGGCGATATCAAAAACACATACGGCACCGGCTGCTTCCTGCTGATGAACACGGGCGACGCGCCGGTCAAGTCCCAAAACGGGCTGGTGTCGACCGTGGCCTGGCGCATCGGCGGAAAGACCACCTACGCGCTGGAGGGCAGCGTGTTCGTCGCCGGCGCGGCCATCCAGTGGCTGCGCGACGAGATGGGGCTGATCGAGCGCGCGTCGGACAGTGAGGCGCTGGCGCAGTCCGTCCCGGACAACGGCGGCGTGTTCTTCGTGCCCGCGTTTACGGGCCTGGGCGCGCCGCACTGGGACATGTACGGCCGCGGCACGATCGTGGGCCTCACCCGGGGCACGGGGCGTGCCCATATCGTCCGCGCGGCGCTGGAATCCATCGCCTACCAAAGCGCGGACCTGGTCGAAGCGATGGCACAGGACTGCGGCCGCCGGCCGGAGCGCCTGCGCGTGGACGGCGGCGCGTGCGCCAACGCGTTTTTGATGCAGTTTCAGGCGGACATGCTGATGATTCCGGTAGAACGCCCCCGCGTGATCGAGACGACGGCGCGCGGCGCGGCGATGATGGCCGGCCTTGCCGTGGGCGCCATTTCTGATACGGAGGCGATCGAAAGGGCTTGGCAGCGCGATGTGACGTTTGTCCCAAAGCTCGGCGATGCCGAGCGCGCGGCATGCCTGCACGGCTGGCAAAGGGCGCTCGATCGGGCAAAGGGCTGGATTGAGGCGTGATCCGAATCCGCGGCATAAACGCGCTGCCTGGCTCCGCTTGAAAGAGGGGCACGATGCCTCGCTCCGGCTCCCGGAAAAGTGAAAAATGCCTCGCCGCTTGCACGCGTTTCCGTTTTTCCTTCGTATAAGAGCCGCCGGGGGTTTTGAAAAGGCAAGGGGGCTGTCTTGAATTGCTGAAGAGCTTTTCAGACAGCCCCCTTGCCGATCAGCCTGCCCCGAAAGCCTTAGGACAGCCAAACAAAACGGGGGTCGGGGCTACCCCTTGAGCCCCGACCCCACAAACGCCTCGATGATGTTGCGCTGCATCAGCCAGTATGCCGCCATGACGGGCACCGAAGCCAGCGTGGCCGTGGCCATGAACGGCCCCCAGCGGCTGCCCATCTCGTGGTCGATGAACTGCTTCAGCCCGATGGTGACGGTCCGGGACGCTTCGGTGCGCAGCACCAGCAGCGGCCAGAAGTACAGGTTCCAGGAATCGATCACCGCAAGGATCAGCATGGCCGACACCGCGCCCTTGCATAGGCCGAACACCACATGCCGAAACGCCCAGAAGGAGCGCGCGCCCTCGATCATGGAGACCTCATAGTACGCCCGGGGAATGCCGCGGATGTGCTGGCGCAGGAAAAAAAACGTGGAGGCGTGGGCGATGTTCGGCAGGACGACCGACCACCAGGTATCCACCAGGCGCATACGGCTGATGAGGATGTAGTTGGGGATCATCGTCACCTGAAACGGAACGACCATCGTTGCGATGATCGCGTAAAAGACGATCGCGTTGTAGCGCGTGCGGTAATAGCAAAGCCCGAATGCCGCCAGAAAGGACACCGCCACGCGCAGAAAGGAGGTGCACAGCGTGATCACGGCGCTGTTTTGCACCCAAGTCAAAAAACCGTAATCGCGGATGGAGGTGACAAAGTGTGAAAGCGTGGGCGCCTTGGGAATGAACGAAATCTCCGTGGAAAACAGCTCCGTCTGCGGCTTTACGGCGGAAGAGAGCATCCAGAGGATCGGCACGATGTTGATCGCGAGAAACAAAAGCAGCGCGGCGTGCAAAAGCGCCTGCCGAAGGGCGCGCCTAGTTTTCATAATAGGTGTACCCTCCGGAAATCTTCATCATGGCAAGGGTGAGCAGAAAGAAGAAAAGTGAGGTGAAGATGGAAATCGCGCTGGCGATGCCGATGTTGAAAAAGCGAAAGGCGAACTCGTAGATGACGTTCGATAGGTTGGTCGTGGTGTTGGCGGGGCCGCCGCCCGTCAGGATGTTGATGGCGGTAAACGCGCGCTCGGCGGAAAAAATGACCGAGGTGATCACCATGAACACCGTCGTGGGCCCCAGCAGCGGCCACTTGATCCGCCAGAACGTCTGCCAGACCGACGCGCCGTCGATCGTCGCCGCCTCGATATGCTCGCGGGAAATGTTCAAAAGCCCGGCCATGAACAGGATCATGTGCGCGCCGACGTGCTTCCAGCCCGAGACCAGGATGACGGAAACCATCGCCGTGCGCTTGTCGCTCAGCCAGGTATAGCCCGGATGGCCGAACAGGTGCAGAAAGTTGTTCAAAAGGCCGAACCCGGGGTTGAAGATCCACATCCACACATAGCAGATGATGGAAAAGGCCAATACGGTGGGCGCGAAAAAGAAGGATTTGTACGCATTTTGAAAAAAACGGTTTTTCACGTTGAGCAGCATCAGCGAAAGGCAAAGCGGCAGCACGATGAAAAAGGGGAACAGGCCGGCGATATACAGCAGCGTGTTGACCACACCCCGCTGAAAAACGGGCTTTGCGAACATGGCGGCATAGTTGTCAAGCCCCACATACCGCATTTCCCCGACGAAGTTCCACTGATAAAAGCTGAGAAAGAAGCCGTGCACAATCGGCCAGAGCTTGAAGATGCCAAACAGACAAAGCGCGGGGAGCACATACACCCCAAACCCCCAGTTTTTCAGCCGGCGCCCGGATGGGCGAAGGCGGTCGGCAGCGTGCATGGCGCGTCCCCCCTTATCTCCGTTGTCTACCGCGGCGCAAAGAGCTTGACCACGCGGCGAAGCGTTTCCGCGGGATTGGGTCCGCCCGCCACCTCCATGACAAACGGGCCCTGGTATCCGGCGCTTCGGATGTATTGGCGAAGCGCGGGCCAGTCGATGATGCCCTCGCTCGGCAAGGCGTGGTTGTCCCGCACGCCGTCGGTATTGTGGACGTGAAACGTCACCAGCGAGCTGCCCGCCGCGTCCACCTCGCGCCGGGGGTCGCAGGCGTTGAGGATGGCATGGCCGATGTCCAGGCAATACTTGACGCCGGTATTGGAAAAGAGCCTTACCAGGTTTTCCAGCGTGCATTCCAGCTCGTCGTCATTCCCTTTGGCATCGGATGAGCCGATGAGGTTTTCCACGGCGATGGTGACGCCGAGCGGCCCGGCGTACTGGCATAGCGCATGCAGAAAATCCGCGACCTCGCCGACCTCGGACGGGGCATGGTTATACTCCCGGCGATCCAGCGGGTGCACGACGAGGATCGGCGCGCCAAGCTCCGCGCACGCCTCGATCGTCTGCCGCATCATCTCCATGCGGTAGGCGCGAAACTCCGCCGCGTCCGCCGGATGGGGGAACAGGTGGTGGCGAAACGGCGCATGGACGGAGTGGGCCGTCAGGCCGTACTGCTTCATCCAGAAACGAACCTCCGCGATGGGCGGCCTCACGCGCGGGTCCAGGTGCGTGGCGTTGCCCCATAGCTCCACCGTCTGAAAGCCTTTTCTGGCGATCATCGAAAGCGCCGTGCGCAGGTCAAACGCTTCCAGCATCCAGGTGGAGATCGCGTATTCGGAAGGGTCCGTGTAGGTGTTCCTCATGTTGAAACCTCATTTTTCAAGCGCCGCGGAGGCCCGCTCCGCGGCGGCCCGTTTCACAGGATCACTCGGTCAATCGCCGAGCAGCGCGTTGCATTCCTCCGCCATTTGGGTCAGCTTTTCCTGAACGTTCAGGTTGCTGTGCAGCAGCTCCGTCCGGCCGGAAAGAAACAGGGAATCGATCTCCAAACCGGTGGAGCCGCCCGGCCAGCACGCCCAGGGCATCGCGTACCGGGTCTGCGCGTAGGAGGCCTCCTGGCCTTCGCTCACCGGCACCTCGGCGTTCGTGGTGCACACGTAGCCGGTCTTGACAAAGGTGCGCATGCCCTCCTCGGAGAGCATGTAGTCCATCAGGCGCCACACGTCGGCCCGGCGGTTTTCGTCGGACGTGAAGGAGACGAGCGCCGCGCCGCCGGCGGGCAGCTTCTTTTCGTGTCCCGCAAAGGCGGGGGATTCGACCACCTTCATTTCAAACGCGACGGAGGACTGGTAGCCCGCGAGCTTTGCGTTGGTGGTGCAGTTCATGGCCACGTCGCCGGCCATGAAGTTGGCGTTCAGCTCCTGGTCGGTGCAGATGGGGGCGTATCCCTTTTGCATCAGCCCCTGCCACAGGGTGTACGCCTTCACCCCGCCCTCGCCGTCAAAGGCCACGCGCTGCTTGTCCTCGGTGAGGAGCGAGCCGCCCGCCGAGTAGATCAGCGCCTGGTCGGTCCAGTTATCGCTCATCTGGATGCCGACGGCATAGTGGTCGGTCCGGTCGATGATGATTTGGCTGACCTTCTCCACCTCTTCCCAGGTGGCGGGGATATCCGCCTCGGTCAGGCCTGCCTGCCCGAAGATGTCCATGTTGACATACATGACCATGTTGCTCAGCGCGAACGGGAGGCCTACCTGCACCCCGTCGTACGCGCCGAGGGCGAGCACCTCGCCCGGAAAGCGGCCGGCCATTTCGGCGTACGCCTCTTCGCTGGGGGCCAGCTCGCTTGACGGAACCGGGTCCATCTCGGTGGCGATGTAGTTGAGCAGGTTGTAGCCGCCGACAAACACATCCGGCCTTGGCAGCCCCGCGGCGGCGTCGGCCAGCATCTGCTGGAGCAGGTCGAAGTACTGGCCGCTCTTGCCGGTGATCTCCACCCGGATGTCCGGGTTTTGCGCCTCAAAGGCCTCGACGACCTCCTTGAGGATGGCCTCGTTGTTCCCGGACCACCGGTGCCAGAGCGTGACGGTCCGCTTTTCCTCGGCAAGCGCCACGGAAAGCGAAAGGGAGAGCGTCAGCGTCACCATAAGCAGAATCGCGAGAATCTTTTTCATGCGTTTGTACGCTCCTTCATCTTTGATCGTGTGTGCGGGATCGGCCGTTAGGCGCCGGACATCACCTCCCTGGCCCTTGTTGCTCCATGTTCATATGCACATGCGGATCGCCGCCTTGATGCGGGCGGGGGAGCTCACCCTTGTTGCGCTTCGGGCAGGGGGCAGTGCGCCCAGCCGCGCGTTACCCCAAGACAGCTGGCGCGGTCGATCAGCTCGGGCTGGAAAACATACGGCGCGAGCTTTTCGACGGGCTCCTTGTGGATCATGCGCCAAAGCACCTCCGCAGCCTTGCGGCCGATTTCCTCGTTTTGCATGGAAACGGAGGTCAGGCGCGGGTCAACGGCCAGACAGGTCTCCTCGTTTTCATACCCGATCAGCCCGATCTGGTCGGAAATGACAAGCCCTTCCTCCAGGATGGCCCCGCGGACGCCCTGCGCGATGCGGTCGTTATAGCAGAAGAACGCGTCCACCGGGCGGCCCGATCGCAAGATACGCCGCGCGGCCAGATAGCCTTCGGGATTTGACGCGTCCCATGGCCCGCAAAGCGCCATCATCGACAGGTCGACGGGGGCGCCGGCTTCCGTCAGTGCGGCCACCAGGCCTTGGTACCGCTCGATGCTGGAGCGAAACTTGCGCGACGCGACATACGCGATGTGCCGGTACCCCCGGCTGATCAGGTGCCTGCCCGCCAGATACCCGCCGTAAAAATTGTTGGAGGTGATCAGCGGGGCGTCCACGTCGTCCATGCCGCGGTAACAGAACACGAACGGGATTTTCATGTCCAGCAGCGGGCTGTAATACCGGTAGTTCTTTCGGTAGTCCGTCACCACGGCCGGCACGATCGCAAAGCCGGACACGCCCGATTGCACCAGCCTGCCGATGTGCTGGCGCTGCTTTTCCGGATCGTCGTCCGTTGTGCAGAGGATGAAGTTGACATCGCGGCCGGAGAGCTTGCTCTCCAGGCTGCTGATGAGCATGCGGTAGGTCTTTCGCAGGTTGTTGGGAATGACCACGGCAATGTGGATCACGGAGCGCGAACGCGCGTCGGCAAGGCCGCGCACGTACGTGCCGCTGCCGTTTCGGGCGAAAAGGAGGCCCTCGCCGACAAGCTCTCCGACGGCCTTGTCAAGCGTGGTGCGCGTGGTGTCGAATCGCGCGCACAGCGCGGGCCGAGAAGGAAGCCGGTCGCCCGGCCGAAGCTGGGATACGTATTCCATCAGCTGATGCTTAATCTCCAAATATCTGAGCATATTCTCTTTTTAAGCCGAAGCTTCCTTCTAATTATAGCCTTATTAAACCATAAATCCAAAGATGCGTCAACAGAACGGACTAAAAACGGGCAGCTTCAGAAAAAACTGGGCAGCTTTTGTGAAGAAACCATCGAACGGCGGGCTTTGTTGAATGTTGTCAAATCCGGGGGAGAGCGAAAAGCCATACGGGGAGCGGCTTTGCGCCCGCTTTTTCTCCGCTGATTCGGTGGAAATGCCCCTGCGCGCTGCCGTAATTTGATTGAATGGCGTCCGCATTCTGAGCGCAAAGCGCCTGTTATATCAATATGAATACAAGGAATAAACAAGGCCTTTCTTGAAAAAATGGTTGACAAAACAAGTAAGTTATGCAAAAATACTAAAAAAAGGGAGGAGAGAAAGGAGGGAATCCACATTGACAAGGGACAGTGTGAAGCTTTCGCCAAAAAGAAGGCATAGAAGGTTTACGCTGGATGATTTTGATTTATCCATGATCTCCTTGCCCACGGTGCTTTGGTACATCGCGTTTTGCTACATCCCCATGTTTGGCGTCGTGATGGCCTTTAAAAACTATAAGGTAAAGCCCGGCGAGGGGTTTTTGTATAGCCTGTTTGTCAACAGCGACTGGGTGGGCCTGAAGAACTTTCAGTTTCTCTTCCGGGGGCAGGATGCCACCATCATGTTTCGAAACACCGTCGGGTATAATTTTGTTTTCATCCTCCTGGGCGTGCTCATTCCGGTTACTTTGGCGATTCTCATCTCGCAGCTTTACAGCAAGAAGCTCGCTAAGGTCTGCCAGACCAGCATGTTCCTGCCGCACTTTTTGTCCTGGGTCGTGGTCAGCTATTTTGTGTTCGCGTTCCTGAGCACGGACAAGGGCCTGGTCAACCGCACGATCCAGACGCTGGGCGGCCAGGGCACCACGAATTATTACCAGGACGCGAAGGTCTGGCCCTATCTGCTGGTGTTTTTGCAGGTCTGGAAAACGATGGGGTACAACATGGTGGTATACCTGGCCTCCATCAGCAGCATCGACGGGGAGCTGTACGAGGCCGCGCTGATCGACGGGGCGAGCAAGTGGCAGCAGGCGAAGTACATCACGCTGCCGCTGCTTCGGCCCATCATTTCGATCATGTTCATCCTGGCGGTCGGCAACATCTTCCGTTCAGACTTCGGCCTGTTTTACCAGGCCACGCGAAACGCGGGCGCCATCAGCAACGTGACCATGACCATCGACGTGTACGTCTACAAGGTGCTGATGGAAAAGAATAACGTCAACTTCGCCTCGTCGGCGGCCTTCACGCAATCGATCTTCGGGCTGGTGACGATCCTGGCGGCAAACCTGGTCGTCAAGAAGATCGATTCTGAAGCAGGGCTTTTCTGAAAAGGGGGAAGGCGGCATGGTGGAATCCAACAAGCTGATCAAGGACGTCCTGATCCTGCATAGCGGCGCGGAAAAGATCAACCGTGTCAAGCCGGTCACGAACGCCCTGATCTCCGCGCTGTTT
>CAZUIA010000004.1:0-36257 GCA_964620835.1 uncultured Oscillospiraceae bacterium | reverse complement strand
TCCGTTGAAAGGATGTATGGCGGCGCGCGAAACGACGCGGTGTATGCCGAGCTTATAAGGCTGTCAAGGGAAACGGGCGCATCCCTCCTGGATCTGTGCCTCTTGTATTTTTCTGGGCACCCCTTTGCGGCGATTCCGATTGCCTCCTTTGATACGGAGGAACAACTGCGCGCCGGGCTTCGCTTTGCAAGCATTGAATGGGAAGAAGCGCTGCCTTCGCGCCTGCACGGCATCCGCGGGGACAGCGCTTGAGGGAGAGTGGGGCAGTATCTGCGCGGCTGCGGGGATGGGCAAGAGAGAAGCGGCCAAGAAAAAGAGAGGACAAGGCCGCAGCCGATTGGCGGAATCAAGCTGCAGGGTTTGCGGGGAAGACGCCGTAACCCCAAAATGGTTATGTCGACATAGGAACCAAGCTAAAAGGAAAGCGGGGTATTCTTGCGGAACTGGCGTCATCTGCCCATCGCTCGGCTCCTTGCCTCCAGCCTTGCCATCTCGATGAGCCGGTCGTACGCATGGGCAAAGAAGGTACGGTATGCCTCACAAAATTTATTCGGCCCCAGCCCTGCCTGGCCCGGCAACTCCCGGTCTCGGCGGCATCCGCCCCGGCACAGGGCATACCACTGGCATTGCGCGCATGCCGGGTCGGCGTGCTGGGAGTCCTCGACAAAGGCTGCGGCGCGCGGCCCCGCCAGCATCTTCGCGATGGTATCCTCATGGAGGTTCCCCAGCCGCCAGCGGTCTAGCACATAGAAATCGCATGGATAAACGCTTCCGTTCCCCTCCACGATGAGGCTGCAGGTACACGCGCCGTTCATCGCGCAGCTCTCGGGCGGGTGGCCCAGGCACATGCGCACATAGTTGTCAAACGTGCGGACGCTGACATAGCGGCCGCTCATGGCGCCGTTGTAATACAAATCAAAGGTTACCTTGAGAAACTGGCCCAATAAAAGAGGCGTCAGCGACAGCGGCGAAGGCGGACCGTCAAAATCGTCGATGCAGGGGATGAATTGCAGGTATTGGTGGCGCTTGAGACCATTGTACACGCTGGCCGCGTGCCGGGCGACCGGCTGGGTGACGACGCAGAGGATGTTGTATTCGCAGCCATGCTTGCGCAGGATTTCGGCCGCGTGCAGGGCGCGGCTGTAGGTACCCTTTCCCCGCGCATCGGGGCGCAGATCGTTGTGGATCTGCGCGTTGCCATCCAGGGAGAGGCCCACGAGGAACCGGCACTTCGCCAGAAACGAGGCCCATTCGGCGTCGATCATCAACCCGTTCGTCTGGATGGCGAAATGCACGGGCACGCGACGCGTATTGTATCGCTCCACCAGGCCGACAAAATTCCGGAAAAAGTCGAGCGAAGCCAGCGTAGGCTCACCGCCCTGGAAGGCGAACGTGCACTGCCCCTGCGCGTATTCCAGCGCCTGGCGGACGAGCACGTCGGCCGTTTCGGCGGACATGATGCCATAGGACGGCTGCGTCCGCCGCTTAGAAACATCGGCGTAAAAGCAATACCGGCAGCGCATATTGCATAGGCTCGATGCCGGCTTAATGAGCATGTAGACGGGTGGCATGATCGGCTCCTTTGCCTTGCGTTGATTGTGCGCACACCGGCCTGGATAGCATGATGTACGAAGCCATCGTAGCACACATAGGGCAGGCGTGGCAAGCCGGGATGCCCCGGCGCGGCGTCAAAACCGTCGATTGACCCAAACCGAGGCACGCCCGAACATTTTCACCGCCACCGGCTTATTTTCTATGCGGTATAAAGAAATGAACGCCCGTCCCTTTCCCTTTTCTGCTAAATACCTTCAAGGCCGATTGCTCGCTGTAGGTCAAGACGAGCCGCTTGTTTACGTTCCATAGCCCGATATGCCGCGCGTCCTTCTCCAGCTCGCTTGCGGAAATCTCCGCGCGAAGGCGCGCCAGCGCAGCCTCGTCGATGCCCACGCCATTGTCCAAGACATGCACGTAGAATCCGCCGCGCGCCGTTTCAAACCGCACTTTGATGATCCCCCGCCGATTGGCGGGAATGATCCCGTGCTGCAAAGCGTTTTCCAAAATCGGCTGCAAAAGCAGGCGCATGATCGGCAGTTGAAGCATTTCGTCCTCATAGTCCCAGATCGTGGAAAACAGGCCGGGGTACCGAATGCGTTGAATATCCAGGTAGCGCTTGCTGATGTCGATCTCTTTCGAAAGCGCAACCTGAGGATGCGATATCTCCAGCGAGTACCGAAGAATATCCGACAGGTAGGAAATGATGTCCCGTTCCTCCCCGGAATGATGCGCCCTTAGATGCATATCGATCACCTGAAGCGTATTGTACAAAAAATGCGGGTTGATCTGAAGCTGCAAGGACCTGAATTCCGCCAATTGCTTCTCTAGCCCAAGCTGCTTGACCTGAAGCTGCAGATAGCTGTTTCTGAGGAAAAGATCGATCACGTTGTTGAGAACCAGATCGAATTCATCCATCCTGCGCGCAGGCTCCGCCTTCACATAACGGCCGCTTTCCGCCTCGGCAATCGTGTTGATCACGTGCTTCACTTGGCGATAGTTTTTGCGCGTAAGCAAATAGCTTAAACAGAGGCTGACAAGCAAGTCACAGCCGGCCGCAATCAGCGTAAACAGCAGGATCCTCTCCAGCAGCGCATACAGCACCCGGGTGGAAATCAGCGAATAGTACCCGATGCCGAGCGTATCGCTCGGCGACTCGATCATAATGTACCGGTCCTTCCCAATGACGGCGTGGAACATGCCGTCAAGGTCCGTCGGCTGCTTTTGCTTCACCTGCGCCTCGACGGTGGCCTGGAAGTCAAGCGTTGCCTCGGCCTTCGTATTTCCAAAGAGTACATTGCCCTTTTCATCGGTTGCAAAGATCATCTCGTCCTGGTAGGTCATGAGGGAGTCCAGCAGGCCGCGCAGTTTCTCCACATTCAGGTTGATGACGATCACGCCGGAGATGTTGGACAGGCGGTAATAGGCGGATACCATCCTGCGCGGCGCCTCAAAGCGGTAGTAACGCCCCTCGTAGGAGCATATCCAGAAAGGGTCGTTCTGATTTGCCTCCAGGAGCCGTTCATACCAGCCGATATCGCTCTGCGCGGAAAGCGTGGACAGCCCGTATCCGGAGCGCAGGAAATATCCGTTTTTGTTGTCGGCGTAAATATAGATGGAATCGATGTAGGTTCTGGTGTTGCTGTAGTTGTTGAGAATGGAAGTGATGAGATTCATGTTGTTGCTGTCGGCATAGCTAAGCGACTTGGAGTTCAAAAGCCCCGTGATGGTTCGCGTCAGCGCGGAGGAGTTGTTAAACAGCGATCCGTATCCCGGGAAGATATCCAAAATGCTCTCCAAATACTGCCGCCCCAGCGCATACTTGTTTTTGGCCGCCAGGTTCATGTCGCGTTGAATGGTCGCGCCCGCGTAGACGTATACGAAAAAGCTGAGCATAAAAAGCGGAATGGAGATGAACAGGGAATATTGCAAAAACTTGCGCAGGAAAAAACGCCGTCTCATGGTGCCTCCTCGGGCGGAAGCGTATTCCCGTCCCGATACTCGCGGGGAGAAACGCCGAAATAATGCTTGAAGGCGCGCGTGAAGTTTTTCGGGTTGTCATACCCCGTCAGGTACGCGATTTCATAGGTGCGCTTGTCGTTTTGCAGCAAAAAATGGGCGGCCAGTTCCATGCGCTTGCGCATGCAGAAATCCGAGAAGTTTTCTCCCGCCTTTTCCTTGAAAAGCCGCGAGAAATAGCTTGTGCTCAGGTTGACCGCAATGGAAGCGCTTTCCAGCGTGACGGTCCGGATGTTTTCCTCCACATGCTTTTGCACCTTGCCGATCAGCCGGTCATAGTAGCCGTCCCCGTTGCCCTTTTCGCGTTCTTCTTTCCTGCCTGGGTTCCTCTCATCGAGCAAGGAGCGGATGTTGAGAAACGTCATGACCATTTCGGCATGCTTCACGGGCTTTAGCAAATATTCGCGGATACCGTATTTGACGGCTTGCCGAGCGTATTCAAAGTCCCGGTAGCCGGTAAGAAAAACAATCTCAACCTCGGGAAGCATTCCGCGGGCCTCCCGGGCCAGCGAAATGCCGTCCATGCCGCCCAGGCGAATGTCCGTCAATATGGCGTGTACAGGGTGCACGCATAAAAACGCGAGGGCCTCTTCGCCGCTTGAAAAGGACCCGGAGATTTGAAACCCAAGATCTTCCCACGGCAGCAGGAAAACGAGCCCGTCACGAATCGCATCCTCATCTTCCACAATGATCATTTGATACATAATGGCCTGATTCTTTCCGGATGAACATCCAATCGCGCCTGAGGACAGCAAAAAAAGATACCTTATGGGAGATTTAAGCACATAGGGATACTTTTTGTCAAGTACTGTTACTGTCAAGTTTTTATGCACCATGCTACAATATACGCAAGCAATTTTGCAAAAGGGGGGTACCTCAATGAAAACGCGGTCTCTATCGTTTCTGTTGGTGCTGGCGTTGCTGCTGCCCGTCTGCTTCGCCTCTGCCGCCGAAGGACCCGTAACGCTTCGCTTTATGTGGTGGGGCTCGGATGCGCGCCACGAAGCGACGATTGCCGTCTGCGAGCAGTACATGGCGCTTCACCCGAACGTGACCATCGAATTTGAGTACGGCGGATACGACGGATATTTTGAGAAACTGACCACCTACATTGCCAGCGGCACGGAAGCGGACATCATTCAGTTTGATACGAAAGCGACAAAGGACCTTCTGGCTTTGGGCGATATCTTTGTGGACCTCAATACGCTGAGCGATGTGCTGGACACCAGCACCTTTGATGAAACCATGCTCAACGGTTTTGGCAAGGACGGCGAAAAGCTGATCGCGCTGCCCACGGGCACCAATGCGACCGCCATCCTCGTCAACACGAGCATCACCGACGCCGCGGGCATTGACGTGCATGCCATCGCCACCTGGGACGACCTGATCGCGGCGGCCGAGCAGCTCAAGGCATACGACCCGAACATGCACCTGCTCAATGTCGAAGTCATGAACCTGGGCGAGACGTTTGGGTACATGGTCCTTTCGCAGTTGATCGGCGACAACATCCTCAACCAGGGTGAAACACAATTGAACATCACCCCAGACGACCTCAAGGCGATGTTTGAACTGTATGAGCGCTTTTACGAAAGTGGCGTTCTGGAACCGGCGGAGAACTCCATCCTCTATGACACCAACCCGTGGACCAACCCCAAGTGGATCAACCATCAGTACGCGATGGGCTACTTTATCACCTCCTTCATCAACAAGAACACCTATGACTTCCAGGATACCTCGGCCGTGATTCCGATGCCGCAGTTTGCGGGCGCGAAGGAATCCGGCGTGATGTACTGCCCTGCGCAGATGATCGGCATTTCCTCCAACTGCAAAGCCCCCGAGGTTGCGGCTGATTTCTTGAACTACTTTTTCAACGACGAGACGGCTGTCGCCACGCTTGGCACGGTACGGTCCATCCCCTCCACATCCGTGGGGCTTAAGGTCTGCAACGAGCTTGGCATCGTGGACCCCAATATCATCACGGCCATTGGCTTCGCCGAAGAAACGGCCACCGATCACCAGAACCGCAATATGTCCACTTCCCTGACGGATATCCTGAAGGAAGGCGCGGAACGAATCGCCTATGGTTTGGGTTCGGCCGAGGAGATCGCCCAGCAGACGTATGACGAGCTGGCCAAGCAGGTGGAATACCTGAAGAACTGAGGCGCCGCCAAACCGATCAAATGAAACCATCCGGCTTGCGGGGAGCTTCTCTCCCCGCAAGCGCGCGGAATGGGAGGTTTTCCGTTGATGATGATGAAGAGAAAGTCCGTCCGATATGAAAAACGGGGATACATTGGCCTTGTATATATCCTTCCATGGGTTGCAGGCTTTGGACTCTTTCAGCTTTTGCCTTTTGTCAAGTCGTTTCAGTATTCCTTTACGAACATGAAGGTCTCGGGCTCGGCGGACTTTATCGGGCTTGCGAACTATGTGCGCGCCTTTACCGCCGATGCCAACTTCCCAAAGGCCATCCTCGTGACGCTCCGCCATATGTTCTACGCACTGCCGGCTAAAATCGTCTTCGCGCTGTTCGTCGCGATGATCCTCAACCAAAACCTACGTGGCATCAACCTTTTTCGCACGGTATATTATCTTCCCTCCATTCTCGGCGGCAGCGTCGCGATTTCGGCGCTGTGGCGCGTGATGTTCGCGGCGGACGGGTTTATCAACAACATGCTCGCGCTTGTCGGAATTCGGGGGGTCAGCTGGCTGGGCAGCTATCAATACGCCCTGGCCACGATCAGCGTGATCGATGTCTGGCAGTTCGGCTCGTCGATGGTCCTGTTCCTGGCCGCGCTCAAGCAGGTGCCCTCGGAGCTGTATGACGCGGCCAGCGTCGATGGCGCCAGGCGCGTCCGGCGCTTCTTCTCCATCACCCTGCCGATGATCAGCCCCATTTTATTCTTTAACATCATCATGCAGACCATCAACATGATGCAGAGCTTTACCTCGTCCTTCGTCGTCACCAAGGGCGGACCGCTCAAATCCACCTATGTGATCGCGATGAAGCTGTATGAGGACGCGTTCAGCCACTACAACATGGGGTACGCGTGCGCGGAGTCCTGGATCATGTTTGTGGGGATCATGCTGTGTACGGTCTTGTATTTCAAAACATCGCATTGGTGGGTGCATTATTCGGATGGGAGGTGAGCGGAGTGAAAGCATACTTGCAAAGACGAAGGGCCACCTCCTATGCGCTTTTGTGCCTGGGCGGTTTCCTCATGGTGTTTCCGCTGATCTGGATGTTTTTCGCCACGTTCAAAACCAACAACGAAATCTTTTCCAGCGTCAGCCTGTTGCCAAAGCAATGGCATGCCACGGCGTACATCAAGGGCTGGCGATCCACCGGGCAGTATACGTATACGAACTATTTTCTCAACACCCTTCGTCTGGTGGTTCCCACGGTGCTCTTTACGGTGCTCTCGTCCACGGTGGTCGCCTATGGCTTTGCCAGGTTTCGCTTTCCGCTGTGCAAGCAATTGTACGGCATCATGATCGCCACCCTGTTCCTGCCGGGAACCGTCATCATCATCCCGCGCTATTTGATCTTTCGCGACCTTGATTGGCTGAACTCCTACAAGCCCTTTTGGATGCCCGCGCTGCTGGCGTGCTTTCCGTTCTTCATCTTCATGTTGGTGCAGTTTTTAAGGGGCATTCCCATGGAGCTGGACGAATCGGCCTATTTGGACGGGTGCAACTCGTTTCACGTCCTTTTGTACATTCTCTTGCCCATGCTGACTCCGGCGCTGATTTCCGCCGCCATCTTCCAGATGCTCTGGTCGTGGAATGATTTTTTCAACTGCCTGATCTATATCAGCAAGGTCGAGATCTATCCGCTTTCGCTGGCATTGCGCATGGGGATGGATGTATCCGCCGTCTCCAACTGGAATGAGATCCTGGCCATGGCGCTCGTGTCGATCATCCCGCTAGTCGTCGTGTTCTTCTTGCTGCAGAAGTACTTCGTGGAAGGGATCGCCACAACGGGCTTTAAATAAGGTCCGCCGCCATATCGAAAAAGGGAACAGGCAGCTTGTTTTGGCGTGCCGGAGTTCGAACCTGGAGGGGAGCATGGCCTGCGCGCACGGGTCCCGCACCGGATGATTTGCAAAACGAGGCGGCGCTTCCCGCCGGTGTTTTGACGAAATCGAAGGGCCTGTGCGCCTCGTTCTCCGGCGGGCGGGAGCGCCCGCCTGACAGGCATCAGAGGATAGATCGCCTTACAAAAATGTACCATATTAGGAGGAAACGAACATGGCAAGCTATGAGATCCGCGGCATGGAAATCCACGACTTCACGCAGATCTGGAACCTGGACGAGATCGAACGCAGGCTCAAGTTCATGGTGCGCAACAACATGAACGCGATGGCCTTTCACGAGCCGGGCATCGAGGACAAGATCGTCTTTCCCGCCAAGTTCCTGGGCGCGGACGGGCATGACGTAAGCTACTATGACGCCTTTCTCAAGATCGACCACGCGATCTACCATCACGCGCTTCGCGAAAACCTGAACCTCAACCGCCGCGACTACATGAACCACCTGATTCGAAAGGCCAAGCAATCGGGCGTGGACATATACTTTGAAAACAAGGAGCTGTGGTTTTCGGACTTTGTGCTCAGGTACCGCAAAGAGCTGATGCAGGACGGCGTGATCTGCCCTTCGGACCCGTTTTGGTATGAAGAGTTCCTGCCCGCGAAGTACGAGGAGCTGTTCGTGGCGCTTCCGGACCTGGCCGGCATCATCGTGTCCATCGGCACGGGCGAGGCGCGGCTTGCGATCAGCAACACCTTCAGCTGCACCTGCGAGCGCTGCCGAAACCTCGACCCGGTGGCGTGGTATCGAAACATGATCCTGGGCATGTACAAGCCCTTTAAGAAAGCGGGCAAGCGGCTTGTCATCCGCGACTTTATCTATACCAAGGCGGAGCAGGAGCGGTTCAAGAAGGCGTTCGTGGACCTGCCTGCCGAAATCGAGCTGTCCCTGAAGAACACGCCGCATGATTTTTACCCCACATTCCCGAACAACCCGCTCATGGGCGAGGTGGGCGATCATCCGCAGTGGACGGAGTACGATGTCAACGGCCAGTTCTTCGGTTGGGGGGCCAGCCCCAGCGCAATGCTGACGGACATTCGGGCGCGCCTTGCGTACGGAAGCGGGCACAAGGTGACGCGCTTTCTGGCCAGGACGGACTGGGAAGGCGTGCAGGACTGGACCTGCTTTGACAACCTGAACCTGCTGAACCTGTACGCCATCGCCGCCTATGCGGAAAACCCGAACACCCGGCCCGAGGACATCTACCGCAAATGGCTCCTGGAGGAAGGGATGGTCCGGCCCGACGCCACCTCGCAGGAGTTGAAGGCGTGTGTTGCGTGGGTGATGGGCATCATGGAATCCACCTGGGACGTGGTGCGCAACACCAACTTCATCAACGGCGCGCTTTTCTCCAACGACAGCTGCCTCTATTTGACCACGGCGCAGTTCACCTTCATCGGGGGAACGCACCATAGCCTGAAGGAATGGGATTCGTCCAAAGAGGACGCCATGACCATGACGGAGGACAACATCCGGAACATTCTGCGGGATAAGGAGGAAGCCAAAGCGCTCTGCGAATCCCTGTACGCCCGCATTACCGAGAAAAACGTGGGCTTGACCGAGGCCGCCTATCAAAAATTCGTTCGGCATTTCGCCTACATGCGGATGTATGCGCGCGCGTTCCGGCTGTCCGCGCGCGGGTATTGCTTCGGGCGCTATGTGGAGGACAACGGCTACGGCGCCGCGCTGCTCGGAGAAACGGCCGGCGCGCTGCTGGAGGGGGTGCTTGTAGAGCTGAAAGAATACCTGCCCGAATTGCTTGGCTGTGATTTTCTTCAGGAGTATCCGTACTGCGCGCAGCTCAATCCCGAGCGCGTGCGCTACTTCACGCGGGACCTTGAGACAATCGCCTTCAAAGCAAAGGCATAGGAGGGAAACGTATGGGCGTTCGGCTGACCATGGACCCGGATGTGTTTTTCGACAAGGTGCTCGGCTGCTGGCTCGGAAAAAACGCGGGCGGCACGCTGGGCGAACCGTTTGAAGAGAAGTTTGGAAAGGACGAAATGTTCTCCGTGAGCTGGTATACCCAGCTTACGGAGGGCGGCATTCCCAATGACGACCTGGAGATGCAGCTCATCTGGCTGCAAAAGTATTTGGAAAAGGGGCCGGGCATCACATCGGCCGACCTGATCGACGCGTGGATGGATTGCGTCTCCTACAACTTTGACGAATACGGCCTGAGCAAAACGAACATGAAAAAAGGGCTGCTGCCGCCCGTGTGCGGCTGGCACAACAACGCGTTTCGGGACTGCATGGGCAGCCCCATCCGTTCGGAGCTGTGGGCCTGCCTCGCGCCGGGGCGCCCGGACATCGCGGCCCACTACGCCTTCCTGGACGCCATCTGCGACCACGGAGGCGGCGAATCCGTGTACGGGGAGATATACAACGCCTGCGTGCAGTCGGCCGCGTTCGTCCTTTCCGACCGGGAACTCCTGGCCAATATCGGCTTGAGCGCCATCCCGGCGGATTCCCTGACCGCGCAGAGCATCTCCATGGCCGTCGACCTATGGCGAAAGAGCATCCCGTTCAAGGACGCGCGCAACCTGCTGAAAGAAAGGTTTTACAACCCCGTTTCGCAATATTCTCCGCTGAACCTTGGCTTTCAGACGCTCGCGTGGTTCTATACGGACACGTTTGGGGACGCGATCTGCAGTGCCGTGAATTGCGGATGGGATACGGACTGCACGGCCGCGACGCTCGGCGCGACGTACGGCATCCTCCACGGCGCTTCGGGGCTGCCGAAACGATGGATTGCGCCGCTGGGCGATACCATCCGGACGAACATGACCACCGGCGGCATCCGCAACCTCACCGCGCCCACCGACATCCACGAGCTGACGCGGATTGTCTGCGAGCAGGCGGAGAAAACGCTGCGCTATTGGAACACGGACCTGTGCCTGGAAAAGGGCGCGGGGGGGATTCTTTGCCAGGTGCCCCGCGCGGTGCCGGTCCCCTTCCTGAAAAACTATCTGCCCAATGCGCTGCCCTTTCAGGCGGGCGGGTTTGATGGGAAGCTCATCTACCACGAGCACGCCGCCATCGTCGCCGGTGCGCCTTCCGTGGTCGAGGTGCGCCTTCGTAACCTGCACCCCGAAACGCGGACAATCATTGTCCATCCCAGGATGCCGGAGGGTTTCTCTCTTCAGCCGCAGCGCGTTTCGCTTTCCATCAGCCCGGGCGATGAGGCCGCGCAGCAGTTTGCCATCAGCGCAGGCCCAGGGGCGATCTACGAAAGCAACCGCGGGCAACTTGAGCTTACGTGCGAGGAGCACCCGGCAATGCCCTCCGTTCCGCTGGTGCTCATCGGCGGTGTGCGGTGGCTCGCTTCTCCTTTCTTTCCGGGCAAAACGCTGGAGGATGCGTGCGGCGTCGCGGAACAGGCGGTGTTCACGCGCCCGCTGGAAGGGTTTGAGGAGATCTGGCGGACCGGCAATGACCTTCTGCTCGAGGACCGGCTGACGGAGCCGGGGGTTTTGTATCTGCTCGGCCAGATTCACAGCGAGCTGCGCCAGGAAGTCGTGATCGGCGTGCCGAACACGGGCCGCATGAGGATTTGGCTGAACGGAGCCTTCTTGCACCAGAGCGCCCATGTATCGCCTTTGCGCGCAAACCAAGGCAATGGCGGCGCGCTCGGGGATCTGGCCAATTACCATGTAACCGCGCTGGAGGCCGGTTGGAACCAGGTGCTCGTCAAGCTGGAAGCCGTTGCGGTGCCCTGCCGGGCCCATTTCACCTTGGGGGGGATTCATCCCTTCTGCGTCAAGAATCATGGGGAGCCGGTGCTGCACATTCGGCAATCCGTGTTTCCGTGGGAAAGCGGCAACGATGCGTCCCAACCGATCGGGCTTTGAGGCCGTTCAATCGTTCCAGGACAGCCTGCTTTCGTACGGCCTTGCCGGCAGCGACCTTGCGGTGTACCGGGACGGGTCGGCGGTGTACCGCCGTCTGTCCGGTTTGGCGGACGTAGCCGCACGCGTGCCGATCACAAAGGGGACCATTTTCCGGATGTATTCCATGACCAAGCCCATCACCTGCACGGCCATGCTGAAGCTGGTGGAGGACGGCCGGGCGCGGCTGGACGATCCGCTGGATGCGTATCTTCCGGAATACCGCCACATGTGGGTACAGGACGGAGAAGGGCTTCGCCCCGCAAAAAACAGCATTCGTCTCGTTGATCTGCTCTCGATGACCGCCGGGTTTGATTACAACCTTCATTCTCCCGCGCTGCTTCGGCTTGCGCGGGAGACGCCGGCATACGCGCTCAGGGCGTTCGCCCGGGCGCTTTCCGAAGAGCCGCTGGGATTTGAGCCGGGCACGCGCTGGCGCTACAGCCTGTGCCATGATGTGCTCGCCGCGGTCATTGAGGTGGTTTCCGGTATGCGCTTTGGCGAATATCTGCGCCGTGCGCTGTTTGAGCCGCTGGGCATGAAGGATACGTGCTTTTTCCTCTCGGAGGAACAAAGGAGCCGCCTGGCGCGCACATACGCGCTTGTGCCCGGGCAAAGGCCGTCCGAACCGCTGCCGGAGACCACGGCATTCCAGCTCAGCCCCGCCTATGAAAGCGGCGGCGCGGGTATCAGCGCCACGGTGAACGATTACGCCCTCTTTGCCAACGCACTCTGCCTGCACCGGGGCCTTCTGCGGCCGGACACGCTCCGCCTGATGCGCACCAATCGGCTCGCCGGGCAGGCGCTGAAAGATTTCCGCGCGTTCAAGCCGCATGCGCAGGGCTATGGGCTCGGCGTATATACGTCCCTTGCCCCGGATGGGCGCGGCCCCTTCGGGTGGGGCGGGGCGGCGGGCACCTACCTGGTCATGGACCCAAAGGAACGCCTTACGGTGCTTTTTGCCTGCCAGGCGCTGCCCTCGGGCGCGGAATATGTGCGCCCGAGGCTGCTTAGGGAACTCTGGGCGGCGCTTTGCGCTAAGGTCCCGGGCTTTCATGCTCCGGTTCCTTACTATACCTGAACGATTCTGCTTTGGGAGGTAAGCGCGTGAACGTACTGTTTATCCTCGCCGACGACCTCGGATGGGGGGATGTGGGGTTCCATGGCGCGCCCATCCAAACCCCCACCCTTAACCGGATGGCGCGCCAGGGCGCGGAGCTGACACACCATTATGTCTGCCCCGCGTGCACGCCGTCGCGCGCCTGTTTCATCACGGGCATGTACGCAAGCCGATTTGGCCGGCACGCGACGCTGCCCACCAGCAAGCCGGTCATTCCGGACGGCTTTTCCACCATCGCCCGCATGTTTCAAGGAGCGGGATACGATACGGGGCTGTTCGGGAAATGGCACCTGGGAAGCGCCGCGGAGTTCTTTCCGGGGAAATATGGATTTGACGAAAGCTACGGAAGCCTGGCGGGCGGTGTGGACCCCTATACGCACCGCTACAAGATAGGGCCCTATTCGCTTTGCTGGCACCGAAACGGCGCGCTGCTGGACGAGCCGGGCCACGCGACGGACTTGATCACAGAGGAGGCCATCCGTTGGATTTCGCAGCGGAAAAACAAATGGTTCTGCTATGTGCCGTTCACGGCGGTGCATACGCCCATCCGGGCGACGGAACAATGGCTGAACCTGTACGAAGCCGAAACCCTGGACAATGATCCGGAGCGCAACCGGTCCTTTCGGGAGTATGCCGCATATACAACGCAGATGGACGACGCGGTGGGCCGGTTGCTTGAAGCGCTAAAGTGCCTCGATGTTCTGTCGGAAACGGTGGTGGTGTTCGCTTCGGACAACGGCGCCCCTGTCTCGGATGCCTATGAGGATACCGCGCTCTACCCCGGCCGCTATCCCCGCATGCCGAGAACAGGCACGAACCACCCGCTCAAGGGGCGCAAGGGCCAGCTCTATGAAGGCGGCATTCGAACGCCGGGTATCGTGCTCTATCCGGGTTTTGTACAGGGCAGGCCGATCGACACGGACATCCACATCGCGGACTGGCTGCCTACCTTTGCCGCCATGATCGGCGCAAAGGCCCCGCAAACGGACGGCGTGAATATGCTTGGGGCGCTTTTGGGCGAGGGGGAAACCCCCGGCAGAAGCCTGTACTGGAACATGGATCACGCCAGCTTTGCCGTGAAGCGGGACGGGTGGAAGCTGACCGTGAACGCGGACCGCAAAAGCGGCCGGGAGGAGCTGTACAACCTGGATGCCGATCCTTTGGAGCAGGAGGATTGCCTGGAAAAATATCCGGATCGCGCCGCCGAACTGCGAAAACTCATAAACGCATGGCGAAAAGATGACGATTGCTTCCTGCGCCCGGACGCATAACGATGCATCGCGTCGATCTATGGATGAAATCCAGCTTCCATACGATGGATGCCCAACCGAAGGCGGGCTGCAGGGGGGGGTGCGGGCCGCCTTTCCCTTTGCGATTCCGCATGGCGAGCCGGCGCCGCAGCGGGAGGCTTTTTTGAAGATCCGATTCCGCCGATCCCAAGGAAGAGAAGGCGAAAACGGCGAAACGAAACAAAGATATATCAAACAGGCTTGGGCCGCCCTTGACCCGTCTTGCCGTTTCTGCCGTGGTTCGATTAGGACCGCCGGGCCTGAAACCGGCCTTGCCGGCGTCCGATCCGCTTCGGTTTGATCCGCGGGCTTTGCTTAGCCCTCCTCTGCCTTCTTGACGGCATCTTCCGGCAGCCCGCGCGCGCCCTCTGCGCACACCCTGCGGGCATACGGCCCGGCGCCAGAAGGCCTACGGCTGCGCGTACATGGCGCGCACGGCAAGCCGAATCTCCTGATAGCTGGTGCAGCGGCACAGGTTGGACTGAAGCCATTCCTCCACGATTAATTCCTCCGGAAGGGCTGCGTAGTGCGTGCGGAGCGCGTGGCAAACCATCAAAAAGCCGGAGGTGCAGTATCCGCACTGGAACGCGTGACAGTCCACGAAGGCCCGCTGTTCCGCAGATGTGCCGCCGAGCCCCTCGACGGTCACAATGGCGTGGCCCTGCGCTTCGACCGCCAGCATCAGGCAGGACTTGGCCGGCCAGCCGTCCACGACGACGGTGCAGGTGCCGCAGTCGCCGTTTCGGCAGCCCGGCTTGGCGCCGGTCAAGCCCAGCTGTTCCCGAAGGACGTCCAGCAGCAGGTCCGACGGCCGCACGGCGACGGACCGCGCCTCTCCGTTGACACAAAGCTCGATCACCGTCTTTCCCTCACAGCGCATCATGGTCAAAGGCCTCCAAAAGCTCCCTGAGCGTATTTTGGGCAACGAAAAGCCGGTATTCCCGCGAACCTTCGGCATCGCCCCGCGCGGCTTGCCGAAGCAGCTCGACGGCGCTTGCCGCCCGCGCTTCGGGGGATGCGCCGTGGTCGTTCAGGACGGCCTCTACCGCAAGGCTTCGCAACGGGCTTTCCGCAAGCCCCGAAAACGCGGCCCGAAGCGTCTGGTCCTTGCACAGTGCCGTCACGGTGACCAGCGGGTAATCGATCTTCTCGTTCGCGGTTTTTTTGATGTGCGCGCAGCGCGCCGTGAGCGCCCACGCCGGCACCTGCACCTGGACGACCATTTCGCCGGGATTGAGGTGCATCCGGCCTTGGAACGCGCTGTCAAAGGGCAGGGTTTTCATGCCCTCCGGGCCCAGGAGCACCGTCTGCGCATCGCAAAGCAGCAGCGGCAGGCTGGCCTCCCGGTAGCGGATCGTGCCGCATAGGTTTCCGCCCAGCGTAATGCGGCACTGGTTGGTGTGGTCGGCGATGCGCCCGCAAGCCAGCGTCAGGAGCGGAAACGCCTTTGATTCCTTGATTTGGTTGAGCGTCAGGGCCGCCCCGAGGGTCAGCCAATCCTCGCCGCGAGACAGCGCGCCGCACTCGGGGATGCCCTTGAGATCGATCACCGCGCCCGGGCGGATCGTGCCCGTCCGGCACATGGTGATGATCTCGCTGCCGCCGCTGTAGTACAGCGGCGATCTGCCGGCAAGCGCAAATTCCCGGTACGCCTGGACGGCTTCCTGAAGCGTGTCGGGCTTCAGGTACGTAAACTCAAATGGGATCATGCCCTTTTCTCCAAAGCCCGCCAGAGGTTTTCCGGCGTGAGCGGAAGCGTGTTGATATCGATTCCAAACGCCGCCGAAAGCGCGTTGCCAAGCGCCGCGGGGATGCCGATGATGCCGTGCTCCGAATAGCTCCGAACGCCGTAGGGCGCGGTATCGTCCGGCGTCTGAACGAAATCCACGCGGTAATCCGGCTCCTGGCCGATGTGCAGGAGCTTATACGTGCGAAGGTTTGGCGTGGTGACAATGCCGCTTTCATCGTAGTGGAACGCTTCGCGGCTTGCCAGGCTGACGCCCATCGCCATTCCGCCCGCGATCATCGCGCGCATCGCTTCAGGGTCGATGGCGTTGCCCACATCCATCACCGTCGAGGCCGAGAGGATCCGGTAGGTATAGGTCGAAAGGTCCGCCTCGATCTCAACGACCTGCGCGCCCACCGTTTGGCTTGGGCCGGTTTTCCCGCGGCCGGACGCAGGATCGAGCTGGCTCAATCCCTTGAGCAGGAAGCCGCCGCGCCCCAGCGCCGGCTCGCCGACGGACGATCCGTCGGGCGCTTGGTATCCTTGGACAATATCCTTGAAAGCGATGAAGCGGCCGGGGTTTTTCCTCGAAAAAACGCGTCCGTTCTCGATGAGGATGTCCTCCGGCGGGCAGCTTAGCGCCTGCGAGCCGGTGGCGCGCAACTGGTCCAGAATATCGTCCGCCGCGCGCACGACGGCGTGCCCCGCCATGTACCCGGTCAGGCTGGCCACGGTTTTCCAGTGCTCGGGCGCGATTCTCGTATCGACGTGCATCGTGACGTGAACCTGATTGATTCCAATGCCCAGCTTCTGTGCGAGCATCTGCGCCAGGTGGGTCTGGCTGCCCGAGCCCATCTCAACGACCCCGGTGTTCAGGTTGACGCTGCCGTCGGAATTGCATGTGACCATCGCGCCGGAAACCGCGTTGGTCGGAGGGTTCGCGGCCTTCCACAGGCACGAAGCGCCCATCGCCCGGACCGTCCCCGGCTTGACGGGCCTCGGCGCGCCGCCCTCCCATCCGCAAAGCGCCCTCACCTTTTCAACGCATTGGGGCAGATCGCCCAAAAAGCCGGCCGTGCACGCGATTTGGGAGGGCGTCTGATCGCCCGGGCGTATCGCGTTGCACAAACGGAACGCAAGCGGGTCCAGCGAGAGCGCGCGGGCAAGCTCGTCCAGCACGCGTTCGACGCAGAACGTATACGATTCGTGCGCGAAGCTGCGGTAGGACGTGGCGTAGGTGTGGTTGGTATAGACGCACAGCGCGTCCAAGCGCAGGTTCTCGATGTTGTACGGCCCGGTGCCGTCGACGGCGATCGCCTTGGCCATGTACGGCGATATGTCCGCATAGGCGCCGCAATCCAGCCAATAGGTCATGTCCGCCGCCCGGATGCGGCCGTCGCGGGTCGCGCCGATGGAAAGCTCGGCGCATAGCCCGATCCGGCAGGGCGCGCCGGCCATGTCCTGCTCCCGGGGAATGGTCAGCCGCACCGCTTGGCCGCCCACGCTTTTGGAGGCCAAAAAGGCGAGGATTTCCAGCATGACCGGCGCCTTGCCGCCGAACCCTCCGCCGACCAGCGGCACACGCACCTGAATTTGCCCGGCCGGGATCAGGAAGGCCTCGGCAAGCTGCTTGCGAACGGTATACGGCGCCTGGGTGGCGGAGGTGATGGTCACCATGCCGTCGGCCCCGATCTGTGCCCGGGCGGTGCGCACCTCCATGGCCAGATGATCCGACGGCGGCAGCGTAAAGCGCCTTTGAATGACCGCGTCGCATCGCGCCAAAGCGTCCTTGGGATTGCCCTTGCGCATCCGGTAGCGGCTTGCGACGTTTGTTCCGGCCTCCGGATAGACGTCCGTCGCGGTTTTGCGGTACCCGTTCACCTGCTCGTGCACCAGCGGAGCCCCCGCCTTCACCGCGTCAAACGGCGACAGCACCGCCTCAAGCGGCGCGTACTCGACCTTGATGCGCCGCACGGCATCCTCCGCTTCCCATTCGGTCCGCGCGACGACCATCGCCACGGGCTCGCCCGCGTACCGCACGACGTCCCTTGCCAGCGCCGGCCGGTCCTGCAGCAGCGGGCCGAAAAGCTCGGGGAAGTCCGCGCCGGTCACCACCGCCTTGACGCCCCGCGCCGCGAGCGCGCCGGTTACATCCACATTCAGGATGCGGGCATGGGCGCATGTGCTGGTCAACAGGCGCGCGCACAGAACGCCGACCGTGGGCAGGTCGTCGGTATAGACCGCCTTGCCGGTGACCTTTTCCCAGGCTTCCTTGCGCTGCACATTGGCGCCGATTGTTCCGCTCATAAATCCTCCCGCGCGGCATGATTGCTTGCATTTTTGCCATTTGGGCCATGAACTATTCGTTCAAATGAATATCCCATCGAAAGTCTGGGGACACTGGAAGCCGTTTACTTCTTTTGAAAAGCATGGGGGAGAGGCAAGATGAACCCGTTTGCGCAAAAGCCTATCCGGATGGAAGATGGGATCATGGACTGGGCGGCCTTGTATCCCACGCCCTACGACAAGCAAACCGTAGACCCGTATACCAAGGCGCGGATCCTCCTGATGAACGGCATCGAGGCGGAAGCGGCGCTGTTTACGCACCAGTTCCATCGCCGCTGCCCTGACAATGACCTGCGCCGCGAGCTTGCCCTGATGCGCCGCGTCGAGCAGCAGCAGCAAAAGCGCATCCACTATCTCAAACCCCTGGACGAAACGCAGCTGGAAACGGCCATCGGCTATGAGCATGCCGAGGTGGACCTGACCGCCTGGCTTTCGCAAAGCGAGCCGAACGCCTATGTCAGGCAGGCGCTGGATTTTGCGCTGATCGAGGATTTCGATCACCTGTACCGGTGCGCAAACCTTCTGGATCTGGACGCCCAGATCCCCGCGCAAAAGCTGGTCAAAAGCTATGCGGACATCATGCCGGGCCGCCCCTCAATCGCCGAGCACCGGTTCCCGTTTGATTCCATCAAACACCCAGTGGATTTTTCAACGGCGGATATCCGCACAAAGCTCCATACATTGATCATCACCGCGTGCGAGCAGCAGACGATGCTTTTTTACATGAACCTGGGCAACACGTATGCTAACGACCTGGGCCGGCAGTTGTATATGGAGATCGCCATGATCGAGGAGCAGCACCTCAGCCAGTATGAATCCTTGCTGGATCCCCGCATCACCTGGCTTGAAAACCTGCTCTTGCACGAGTATATGGAATGCTATCTGTATGCCTCGTTCTATGAAGACGAGGTGAACCCCGGCGTGAAAGCGATCTGGGAACAACACCTTGAGCAGGAGATCTCCCACCTGCACCGCGCGGCCGCCCTGCTTTTGAAGTATGAGGGCAAGGAGTGGCGGCAGGTCATTGCCGGCGGCGAGTTCCCAAGGCTTCTTCGCTTTCACGACACGCGGGACTATGTTCGCCAGGTTCTCGCGCAGCAAATCCGGCTGACGGCCAACCGGGAGCAGTACGCCCCCGTCTTTGAGCTTCCCAAAGACCATGCGTTTTTCTTTTACCAGGATCGCGTGAACCGCGATGTGAATGCCGTTCCCAGCCACACGGTGATCGTCCGGCATCAGGAAAAATACAATGTGGATTACCGCGCGCAAGCAAAGCCCAATCCCGTGCCGGAGCTTACCGACCGGACGTGCGACAATACGACGGTCGCGCGCACGGAAAAAGCGGCGGAGCTTTCCTGACCTTCGGGGGAAGGGGTGGGGGAGTGGATGTGCCGGTACGCCGCGCTTTTCCGCGCGCAGCGGATGTGGGAAGGCGGTATTGCGTCTCTTTCGGGCAGACGGCGCTCCTGTGATGTCAAATCAAGCCGCATCTCCCCTTTGCGGTAGGACAAGGCGTCGGCGCGATATAGCCCGTCTGCAGAAAGCCTTCTTTTCGGATACATCCCGGATACATCACAATGCCGTCGAAGCGCTGACGCGGAGGAAGAATGTATTCCATGCCTCTTTCCGCATTGCCTTGTTTCGCATGCGTTTGTTCCGATCTGATGCATCGCCACTTGCGAACGATCCTGATCGGTGTTAAAATGAAAGCCATTTACGGATCAAAGGACGGAAATCGCATGAAAAAGGCATCTTCGTACCGCACGAAACAGCAGGCGGCCTTTCTCCGCTGCCTGGCGTTTGTCATCCTTCCTTTGCTTCTCCTCTGCGGATGCATGGGGGAAGCGCCTTCCCGGCAAGGCGATAGCGGAAAAGCCGATCCGGCGTCGGCGCAGGCGGAGGTTCTGGAAATACGGGAAAAAATGTTCATGACGCAGGTGAACGATATCTTTATGAACCTGCCGGCCTACGTGGGCAAAACCATCCGCTATCAGGGCGTATATTCTTCGATGCATTTTGAGGATTCCAAGAACACCTACCACTTTGTCGCCCGCTATGTGCCGGGCTGCTGTGAAGGCGAGTATTCCATGGCGGGATTTGAGGTGACATGGGAGGGCGATTATCCCGAAGAAAACGCCTGGGTGGAAGCGACGGGCGTGCTGACGCAGTACGGCGAGGATGGAACGGAATATGTTCACCTAGCCCTCTCGTCGCTGAAAACGCTTGAGGAAAGGGGAGAGGAATATGTCAGGCAATAGGGCGGACGGACCCGCTCCCCAAGAAAGCGCCCCGTCAGCCGGCGGCTTTCCCGCCGGCATGGGCTGAATCGGCGCACGCGAAAAGGGAGACAGCCAAATATCCCGGCACAAAAAAGCGAGCCAAGTCCGCGGGGACAAGGCTCGCTTTTCGCGCGCGGGTTATAGCAGCACTTCGCGCCCGGTGCGGGCGGATTCGTAGATCGCGTCCAGAATCTCCATCAGCGCGATGCCGTCCTCCGCTGGGTTGCGGCAGGGGATGCCGTCCTTCACGCAGGCGACGAAGTGGTTGATCTCGTTTTCAAACAGGCCCTGGAACGAAAGCGCCGTCGGCGTCACCAGCGTCACGTTCGTCATGTGGCCGTTCATCTCGCCGTAGATCTCCAGCTCCGGCTCCAGCTTTGCGCCGGCCTTGGTGCCGAACAGCTCGACCCGGCCCACGCTTTGCTTGATGTTCAGCGAAAAGCTGGCGTCCACGTTCACCACCGCGCCGTTTTCGTAGCGGATCATCGCGGTGACGAAGTCCTCCACATCGCAGATGTCGTGGTCGGTGGCGCTGGCGGCGATGTAGCCGGGCTTTGACTTGATGTTCTCGCGCGCAAAGAGCTTTTGGAACGTCGCGCCGTACACGGAGACGGGCCTGGGGTTGCCCATCAGGTAGCGCGTCAGGTCGATGACATGCACACCCAGATCGATCAGCGGGCCGCCGCCGGAGCGGGATTTGTCGCCGAACCAGCCGCCGGGGTTTCCCTTGCGGCGAAGGTACGTGGCCTTGGCGTGGTACAGTTCGCCGAAGTCCCCGCGGTCTATGAAATCCTTGAGGATATCGCAGTCGTTGCCGAAGCGGCGCACAAAGCCGATCATCAGCAGCTTGCCGTTTCGGTCGGCGGCTTCCTTCATGGTTCTGGCCTCAGCGGCGTTCATCGCCATCGGCTTTTCGCACAGCACATGCGCGCCCGCCTCAAGCGCGGCGATGGCGCAGGGGGCGTGCTGGCTGTTCCAGGTGCAGACCGACACCGCGTCCAGCCGCTCCTTTGCCAGCATTTCCCTATAATCGGCGTACAGCCGCTCCGCCGGCACGCCGTAGGTTTCGCCGCGCTTTTGCAGCAGCTCGGCGTTCAAGTCGCACAGCGCGCGAATTTCAACGTCCGGGTTGTTTTTGTAGGCATTCAGGTGCGATTCGGAGATGGTTCCCGTCCCGATGACGCCAACCTTGAGCATGGTGGGTTCACTCCTTTTGTTCATTCAACGTATCCGTTATACGCTTGCCTCGAAGGAGGCGTATCCAAACGGCTCCCGAAGCGACGAGAGCACGAGCTGTGTCTGCGTTTTGCCGAACCGGCCCATTTCGTTGATGAAGGCGGACAGCTCGCGCCGGTTCCGAAACACCGCGCGCATCATCACCGAGTACACCCCGGTGACATGGTCGCAGGAGATGACCTGCGGCTTTTCGTGGATCACGGCCTGGAAGGCGTCGCGCTTTTCCGGCGGCAGGGCGATGTGGATCAGCGCCGTGATCTCATACCCCAGCTTTTCATAGTCAAGCACCGCGTGGTAGCCGACGATTGTCGAATCATCCTCGAGCTTTCGGATGCGGGTGGCCACCGCGGGCGCGGAAAGGTTGATCTGGGCGGAGAGCTCTTTGAGCGTTTTCCTGGCGTTGCTCGCCAGCTCGTTGAGAATCGCAAGGTCAATCGTGTCAAGCGTACACATCGGCCGAGGCACCTCCCCGTATATAATACCACCTGTGGGTTTATATTGGCAAAACCGATAAAGCGTTTGCGCATTTTCATCCGTTTTTCAACCGATACGCGCACGGACATTCCCTGTTGCTGCCAATATAATAACACAGGTGGTGATTATATACAAGAGGAGGGGGAAGATTTTATGCGGCCTTGTCTTACACCTCGTTCCAGATTCTGCGCGCATTGTCAAGCGAGACGCGGGAGGCGTATTTCGGCTCCTCAAAGCCCTCAAACTCGATGGCGATGTTGCCGTCGTAGCCGCTTTGCTTGATCGCGCCGAGGATCTCATACATGTCCAGGTCGCCCTGGCCCATGATGGAGCCGCGCAGGTAGCGCCCGTGGTTGGAGCGGAACCAATGGCCGCCGCAGTCAAACTCGGTGGTGTCGCCCGGATCCCGGCGGCGGATGTAGAAGTCCTTCAGGTGGATCATGCCGCACAGGGGCGAGAGACGCTTCGCGGCCACGGCCGGATCCTCATCCACGCAGGCGATGTTGCCGGTGTCCAGCAGCAGCTTGTAGTTGTCGCGGTTCACGGCGCGGACCAGGCGCTCGCACCGGTCGCAGCCGTTGACGAAGAAGCCGTGGTTTTCCAGCATCGTCGTAATGCCAAGGGTCTTCGCGTATTCGGAAATGCGCGTCGCGGCCTCCACCATGCGCGGGAACAGCCGCTCAAAATGCGTGACGCCGTTTTCATCCCGCGGGCGGCGGAACGCCGAAATGTCGTGGCGCATGCGCTCAACGCCAAGCTCCGCGGCGATGTCGACATGCTTCATCACCCGCTTGATTTCCGCCTCAAACGCCGCGTCGTCCTCCAGGCAGAGGTTCGCGAGCACCGAGTAGTTGACCAGCGGGATGCCCGCATCCCGGGAGGCGCGCCTGGCGACAGCGATGGTCTCATGGTCGATGCTCCCGTCCTCCAGCTCAAACTTATAGGAAAAGGGCACCAGCTCGACACATTCCGCGCCCTGCGCGGCGGCCCAGTCGATGGCGGAGGCCAGCGTCATCCGGCCCTCGCGGATCTCGCGGTTGATGGAATACAGGCTCAGTCCAAGCTTCATAGGGGGTCCCTCCTGTTCATGTTTCTCTGTGTGCTTCAGTATATCGTGCGGTTTCTTTCGTTGCAGCCCGAAAGCGCAGAACGAAAAAAAGCAAACCTGAAGCCTGGGCAAACTTTCAAAAACAAAGAAAACGACATCGATTTCTTATTTTTTTACCGTTGATTGACATCGGCGGGGAATTATCGGTACTATGTACGAAGAAAGCATCCACATTTTGTTCGATTCTTCGGGGCGGGAGGGCTTTTCATGCTCGGCAAACCGGGAAAGCTGGCGGCACAGCCGCCTGGCAGGCGGGCCTTACGGTTTTTGCATCAGCGTCGTATTCTCCGCAACTGGGACCTTTACCTGCTGCTGCTCCCTTTTCTTTTGTATTACCTGCTGTTTCACTATGAGCCCATGTACGGCCTGCAGCTGGCGTTCAAAAACTTTCGCGCGGTGGACGGCATCACCGGCAGCCCGTGGGTTTCGCCGCTGCTCAAGCACTTTGAGCGCTTTTTTGATTCGCCCTATTTTACCCGCCTGCTGTCCAACACGCTGAGCATCAGCGTGCTGCAGCTGGTGTTCGGCTTCCCGGTGCCCATTCTGCTGGCATTGATGCTCAACGAGGTGGGGAGCCTCAAATACAAAAAGGTCGTGCAGAACATCACCTACGCGCCCTACTTCTTGTCCACGGTCGTGGTCGTGGGGTTGATCCGTTCCTTTACCAACCCGCAATACGGCATTTTCAACGTGCTCCTCAAATCGGTGGGAAGCGAGCCCATCAACTTCATGCTTTTGCCCAAGTGGTTCCTGCCGCTGTACATCGGCAGCTATGTCTGGCAATCCGCGGGGTGGAATTCCATCATCTATATCGCGGCGCTGTCGGGCATTGACCCGCAGCTGATCGAAAGCGCGCAGATGGACGGCGCGAACCGCTTGCAGCGGATCTGGCATATCAACCTGCCGGGCATTTTGCCCACCATCGTCATCCTGCTCATTTTGAACGTCGGGTCGATCATGAACGTGGGGTTTGAAAAGGCGTTTTTGATGCAGAACGACATGAACGTGGCGGTGTCGGACATCATCTCCGTGTACTCCTACAAGATCGGCATCCAGGGCGCGCAGTACAGCTACGCGACGGCCATCGGCCTGTTCAACTCGGCCGTCAACTGCGTCCTGCTGCTCCTCATCAACAACATCTCGCGCCGCTTGAGCGAGACGAGCCTTTGGTAAGGGGGAAAGAGCATGCTGCGCACCGCACATGGCCGCACCGCCAGACGCATTAACGGCCGCAAAACCCGCGGGGACATCGTCTTTGAGCTCATCAACTACGCGCTGCTTTGCGTCCTTGGGCTGATTGTCGTATACCCGCTGATCTATGTCATCAGCGCGTCGTTCAGCGAGCCTCTGAAGGTGACCAGCGGCAAGGTCGTGTTCCTGCCCGTCAACTTTCAGCTGGGCAACTATCATGAGGTGTTCAGGAACAGCGACATCATGACCGGGTATCGCAACTCCCTGGTCATCATGTTCCTGGGCACGGCGATCAACCTGACCGCGACGATCATGGCCGCCTTTCCGCTTTCCCGAAAGGACCTGTGGGGGCGAAACGCGTTCATGATGGTGGCCACCTTTACGATGTTCTTCTCCGGCGGCGTCATTCCGCTGTACCTGCAGGTCAAAAACCTGGGGCTGATGAACAGCTGGTTTTCGCTGATCCTGCCCGGCGCGATCTCGACCTACAACCTGATCATCATGCGCACGTATTTTCAGACCTCCATCCCCTTTGAAATTCAGGAGGCCGCGACGATCGACGGCTGCAGCAACGTGGGCATTCTGCTTCGGGTCATCCTGCCCCTTTCAGGCCCCATCATCGCCGTCATCGGGCTGTATTACGCGGTGACGCACTGGAACGCGTACTTTTCCGCGCTGCTGTACATCCAAAAGCGCGCGCTGTACCCGCTGCAGTTGTTCCTGCGCGAGGTCCTGGTCATCAACTCGCAGAACAACCTGATGGACACCGGGTCCCAGGAGATGGCCGCGCGGGCGATGCGTGGGGAAACGATGAAATACTCGATCATCGTCTTGTCCAGCCTGCCGATGCTGATCCTCTATCCGTTCGTACAAAAGTTTTTCGTCAAGGGCGTGATGATCGGTTCGGTGAAGGGATAACCGGCGGCGCGGCGCGTTCGAAGGGGAACGTTTCCGGATCCGAACGGCGCGCCTTAGAAAACGGACCGACCGGTCCACCGGGCCGCTCCCATGGACAGCTGAACAGGCAAGCCGCCTCTTCGCTTTTGAAAAGCGGCCGCAAGAGGCGTGGGGGTTCTTTGGCCTTTTTAACCGCAAGGGCCGAGCCCATAGGCGGATACGCATACCCTTTTGTGCTCCCTGCGGGCGCAATATAACGATAAGGAGGAACCCGTATGAAAAAGTGGACCCTGTTGCTTTCGCTGCTGCTCGTCGCCGCGCTTTCGCTGCCGACGCTGGCGATGGCGGCGCCCGAGGTGACCCCTCCCGGTGAATTCCCGATCGTGACGGAACCCATCACGCTCAGGATCACCGTGGGCCAGGGGCCGACGCAGCCGGATTTCAAGGACATCGTCATCCTCAAGAACTTTGAGGAAAAATCCGGCATCCACATCGAGTGGGACAACGTGCCCTCCTCGATGCTCACCGAGCGTCGCAACATCATGTTCAACTCGCTGGACCTGCCGGACGCGATGATGCGCATGAACATCCCGGCGCTGGAGCAGGCGAACTACGCGGCGCAGGGCCTCCTCGTGCCGATGGACGACCTGATCGAACAGTACGCGCCCAACATCAAGAAGTGGTTTGAAAAATATCCGGAGCTGGAGCTGGGCCTGAAGCTCGCGGACGGCCACATCTACACCCTGCCCTACATCTATGAGTCGCCGGCCATCACCTGCGGCCAGCGCGCGTTCTTCCACCAGGACGCGCTCGATGCCGTGGGCATGGAAGTCCCCACGACGCTGGACGGCTACTATGAGCTGCTCAAGGCGTTCAAGGGCCTGGATTACAACGGAAACGGCATCCAGGACGAATACCCGCTGACGGTCAACAACTACGCCACCATCGAGTGGTTCCTGAAAGGCTCCTTCGGCCTTGGCACCCGCGGCACGCGCCACGAGTATGTGGACGTGGACCCGGAGACGAACGAGCTGCGCTTCATCTACACCACCGACCGCTACAAGGCGCTGCTGGAGTACTACCACAAGCTGTACGCCGACGGCCTGGTCGACCCCGAGATCTTCACCTATTCCGAGGATGGGGACTTTGGCCAGCTCATCGCGAAGGTGAACGACGGCCGCGCGATCTCCTATCTGTTCCTCAACCACACGTTCGGCGGCGAAAAGGCGATCCAGCAGGCCGTGGGCATGTACGAGCCGTTTGAAGGGCCGTTTGGCGACAAGATGTTCACCTACTTCGGCTCCGTCTTGAACGGCGCGGGCGGCGCGGGTGGCACGTTCGCCATCATGAAGGACAACCCGTATCCGGAAGCGACGATGCGCTGGGTGGACTACTGGTATTCGGACGACGGCATCCGCGAGTTCTTCATGGGCATCGAGGGCGTCACGTACGAGGTGGTGGACGGCGAATACGTCTACACCGACGCGATGCTGAAGGACCCCAGCGGCGTGACGTTTGAGCAGATGATCAGCCAGTATGTGCCGTGGGTCACGGTCAGCAACCCGTCGGTCGCGCACAGCCTGTATTTCAAGGGCGGCGAGATGATCGAGCCGGCGAAGAGCTCGGCTCTGGCGCTGCACGAGTATTCCCCGGAGATCATCTGGCCGGTCATGCGGCTGGACACGGAGCTTTCCGAGGAAATGAACGCGCTGCAAAACGACATCAAGACCTACCGGAACGAAAACCGCGCGGCCTTTATCACCGGCGCCAAGTCGTTTGACGAATGGGACACCTATGTCAAGGGTTACGAAAAGCTGGGCCTTGACCGGTATATGGAGATTTACAGCGATTTTATCACCGAGCGCGGCTGGAAGTGAGCCAACAAAGCCCAGAGGAGCCGCCGGCTATTCGGCGGCTCCTTGCTGCAAATGGCGGCAAAGCTTGCCGTATATGGATGTATGATGCTATAATACAATACATAGCATCACTTTCGGAAAAGAAAGGCGGAGTGCCATGCTCGCGGTAAAGGTGCGGGATCAGGCATATATCAAGCGGAGCAACCTGCACGCCGTATTGGAGCTGTTGCGCGAAATGCAGCCCATCTCCCGCAAGGAGCTCACCCGCCTGACGGAGATGAGCCCGACGAGCATCACGCGCATCGTCGGCGCGCTGCTCTCGCGCGGCCTCATCCTGGAGGGGCGCGACGACGACTTCACCGGGCGGGGGCGAAAGTCCATCCAACTGACGATAAACCCGGACGGGCTATACACGCTGGGCTTTTTGGTCAACTATCCCCGGTTTGAAATGTGCGTCATGAATTTCAACGGGCAGATTCTTTACCGCGCCCAGCGCGAGGTCCCGCGCGAAAAATATACGGCGGAGCAAATCGCGGACAAGGCGTACCAGCTGTACCAAAGCATGCCCAAAGGCATCCTGCCCGCGCCGGAGCGGCTGATGGGCGTGGGCGTCGGCATGTCGGGCATTGTGGACCATACCACCGGCATGGTGGAATATTCCGCGCAGATGTACTGGCGAAATGTCGACGTGCGCGCCGCGTTTGAGCGTTCGTTCGGCCTGCCCGTCTGGGTGGAAAACGACGTCAAGGCCGGGCTGATCGGCGAAAAGGCGCGCCTTGGCATCCCCACCAAAACGGACGCGGCATACCTGTACCTTGCCCCTGCCGGCATCGCGACCGCCGTTACCTCGGCCGGGGAGTTGGTGCGCGGCGAGCGAAACGCCGCGGGCGAGGTGGCGCACATCGCGCTGACACCCAGCGACCTGCAGTGCGACTGCGGCCGTTACGGCTGTTTGCAGCTGCACCTGGTGGAGCATTACCTCGTCAAGCGCGCGCAGAAGATCGAGCCCGCGATCGAATCGATGGAGAGCGTCGTGGCGGCATACCGCCAGCACCTTGCGTGGGCCCAGGTGCTCATTTCCGATTTCAAGCGGCATCTGCTGCTGGTCATCGCGCTGCTGGACAGCTTTTGCAACCCGGCGAAAATCTTCCTGTGCGGCGACATCTTCGCCAAGATGGGCAGCCTTCTTCACGACATCCTGGACGACGACCACGTGATCGTGGCGACGGACTACGCCGGCGCGTCCATCCACGGCGCGGCCATGATTGCCATGCGGCACACGCTGTCGCGCCGCCTGCGCGAGGTGGAGGAGGCGTAGCGCGGGAAAGGCCCGAAAAGCAGCCAGACCCTGGCGAGGCGGCGCGGCCTTTTCAGATTCGGATGGCGGAGGAGAAACGCCCGGGCAAGGAGGCGCGTTCCGCGGGGATTGCGGCTTTGCTGCCTCTGCGGGCAAAACGCTTTTTCTCCACCTTGGCCCGGCAGCCCGCCGTCAACACGGTTTGCGTGCCAACGCCCGGCCGCCCGCGGAACACCGTTCCCCGGGCGGTTTCCCTTTGCCGCGACGATGGATGAGCGAAACGGTCCTTTCAGGGGTCCTCATGAAGCGTGAAGGGCATTGGCAAAGCGAAAACGGCGCAAGCATGGAAACGGATGGCAAGATCCGCAATCAGGCCCGGCACGCCGGGCGGCGCCGGCGCTAAAATGAAAGCGGCCGCGCCCCTCAAACCTCCGCTTCTTACCTGAAGGCATGGGGCGCGGCCAAGCCTGATCGAATCGGGATTCCCGAAATTCTCGCTGTTTGGCGGTGCGCACGCGCCGCGGAAAAGGCCGTTCGCGCCCGGTTTGTCCTATTCCATCCTTTGGCGGGCAATATGCGCGACAGCCAGAAACAAAAGCGCGCCGACCAGCGCAAACAAAAGGCTATAGGCGCTGAGCGCCACATCGATGCCCAAAAAGGCGCTGGCCAGAAAATATCCGAAGATCAGGGCGCCCAAAAGGCCGGCGGACAGATACACCCAGAACCAAGGCCACACGGCCGCGCCCGAGGTCCAGTGGGCAATCAGGCCGCAGACCAGGCCGATGGACACCCAGAGCACCAAATATACGACGATGTTCATCCAAATCCCTCCCGCTTGATCCCGTCGGCATGGCCTATCAGCAGCCTATGCCGGACGTGTGCGAGATGTTTGCAAATCGGAATCGAATCATTTAAAAACTATTCATACATTTTCAAAAAATGGATGGTACACTACGATCGAAATCAAAGGAGGGAGAAAAAATGGAAAAACCCAATCAATCCTTTACGCGTAAATTTCTGGCGATAACGATGGCGATCGCGCTCTTGGGCGTCGCGCTTGGCGTGGCGCTGAGCGGCAATGTGCTGGGACAGGAACCCGCAAGGGCGGAGAGCTTTTCCGCCATGACGGCGCTGGCTTCCACCGCCGGCGAACTGGATAGCCCTTTCAAGGCTGTCTATGAAAATGTAAGCCAGTCGATCGTGGGCATCCAGCTCACGACCAGCATGGGCATCGCCCGCGGGCGCATCACCTCGCAGACGGCGCATGTCGGCTCGGGCGTGGTCATCAGCGACGACGGGTATGTGGTCACCAACTATCACGTGGTGACGGCAAACAGCAACGCGGTGGCGGACCGGATCAACGTGGTGTACGGGGAGAATACGTACCCGGCGCAGTACGTGGCGGGCGACGAGGATACCGACATCGCCGTCTTGAAGGTTGAGGGGCTGACAGCCCCGGCCGCGAAGCTTGGCAACTCGGAAGAACTGTCCGTGGGCGACTGGGCGCTGGTGGTCGGCAACCCGCTGGGCGAAGAGTTCGTCAACACGCTGACCGTGGGCGTCATCAGCGGACTGAACCGCGACATGTCGTCCCCCAACGATCGCAACGCGACGTCCATGATCCAGACCAACGCGGCGATCAACGCCGGCAACTCCGGCGGCGGCCTGTTCAACATCCGCGGCGAACTGGTCGGCATTACATCGATGAAGCTGTCCAACAACGGGTATTACGGCATGGCATCCATCGAGGGCATCGGCTTTGCGATCCCGATCAACAAGGTGACGGAAATCGCCGACGCGCTCATCGAACACGGCAAGGTGGTATACCCCCGCATCGGCGTGGTGGTGGATCAGATTGTCGGCGGATCCGAGGAGCCGACCAAGGAAACCCTGCCCAGCAGCGTGCTGGTCAGGAGCGTGGAGAAGGACTCGCCCGCCGACAAGGCCGGCATCCGGCAGGATGACCTGATCATGAAGGTGGACGGCGAGCGTGTGAAGACCGTGGCGGAAATGCAGTCCATCATCCGCGCCCATAAGCCCGGAGAAACGGTCGACATCGAGGTGTACCGCATTCCCAATGTCGCCAGCGTCAAGGAGGGTGAGGATTACCCGGACGGCGAATACCTGACCATGACCGTGACGCTGGAGATTCTGGACTAAAAAAGCTTGCACCCCAAGGAGACTGAAGCACCGGCGAATCGACCCAGGCGAGCCGCCGCGGCAAGCGCCGCGGCGGCTCGCGATGTTGCGCCGAGGCCGCCCGCAGGGACAACCGCACTTTCCGCCCATCGCTTTTCTGGCAATAAGATCATCCCCCCAATCATTCGCTTTTGGCGCCACAGCCCCCGCGCCTCGCCCCTTGTTTTTTCCCCGGCGGCGCAGTACAATATCCCCACGCTTTGCACGAAGGGGGCTTTTCCGTGGTACGCGACCGCTCGTTTTACCGCACGATGCTGACCATTGCGCTGCCGTCGGCCTTCCAGGGATTGGTGTCTCTGCTGGTCGTCCTGGTGGACAACATGATGGTCGCCAGCCTGGGCGACACGGTGTACGCGGGCGTTGCGCAGTCCAATGGCGCAACCGCTTTTTTTGTGGCCACGATCACGGGCCTTGTCGGCGGCTCGTCGGTGCTCATTTCGCAGTACTGGGGCAAGCGCGACATGGAGCGCATCCACCGCGTTTTTGCCATCGTGGCGATGACGTGCGTGGGCGCGGCGGCCGTATTCGTCGCGGTGATTTCGTTTTTCCCGGAGTGGGTGCTCCGCCTGCTGGTCAACGACCCGGGCGTGATCGAGGCGGCGCTGCCGTATTTCACGGTTGTCTGCTGGTCCTACCTGCCGTATGCGCTGTCGGCAGCGCTTGTGGGCATGCTCCGAAGCGTTGAGATCGTCAGGGTGACGCTGTACGCGACGCTGCTTTCCCTGTTTTCCAACATCACGCTCAACTACCTTTTCATCTTCGGAAAGCTTGGCTTTCCGGCGATGGGCGCCAAGGGCGCGGCGCTGGCGACCGTGTGCGCGCGCGTGCTGGAGCTGCTGCTTGTGTGGTATTACATGTTCCATGTGCAAAAGCGCGTTGCCATCCGGCCGCGGCACCTCCTGCGGGGCGATAAGGCGCTGGCGCTGGACTACGCGCGCTACGGGCTGCCCGTGGCCATCGTGGACACGCAGTGGGCGATCGTCGGTTTTTGCAAGGCGGCCATCATCGGCCGGCTTGGCGAAAGGATGATCGCGGCCAACAACATCGCCGAATCCCTGATGCAGCTGGGCATGATCTTCACCTCAAGCCTGGCGGGCGGCGCGTGCGTCGTCATCGGCAAAACCGTCGGCGCGGGAGCGTATGAAAAGGCAAAGGAATACGCCCGCACCATTCAGCTGATGTTCTTTCTGATCGGCCTGGTGATGGCGTCGCTGGTGTTCGCCCTGAGGGCTCCGTTTTCCGGGCTTTACGGGGGCATATCGGCCGAGGTGCGGTCGCTTGCCATGCAAATGCTCGCGCTGGGCGCGGTCACGCTGGTCGGCACGACCTACCACGCCTCCTGCTTTGTCGGGATCAACCGCGGCGCGGGGGATAACCGCTTTGTCATGGCGGTGGATATGATTTGCGGCTGGCTGGTCGTGCTGCCCGCCGCGTACCTGGCCGCGTTCGTCTGGAAGCTGCCGCTGCCCTGGGTGTTCGTGATGACCCGCGTGGACCAGCTCTTCAAGTGGGTGATCGCCTTCCTCAGGCTGCGTGGGGACAAGTGGATTCGCAACATTACCCGGGATGAGGGCATAAAAGCATAAAAATCTATTGCCGGATGCTGTACAATATGCTATAGTGCAGCAACAAAGGAACGTGCTGCTGGGAGGGTGCTATGGCTTTACGTAAATGTCCGCGCTGCGAGCTGAATTATATCCTGGATGACGGCGCGCTGTGCAGCGTTTGCCGCGAAGAGGTGCGCGGCACGCGCGGGAAAGATGAATCGGTGGCGCTTTGCTCGGTTTGCGGCGAATTGCCGGCATTGCCGGGCGAGGACATGTGCAAGGTTTGCCTGGCGGAGCTTCGCTCGATCGAATTGCTCTCCACCGACGGCGAGGATGAACCCCCTATGGACGCGGAGATCGATCCGGAGCCGGTCAGCAGCCTGGATGAGATCGAAGCGGTCGAACCCCTCGGCGACGAGCTGGAGGAGGACATCGAAGAACCGCTCGGCGATGCGCTGGACGAAGAAACGGACATGAATAAGCCAAGGGAGTCCTTGGGCGCTTAGCACGAATTCCAAAGACGAATGCCGCGCGACGCGGGGGTGTTTTCGCCCCGCGTTGTTGACTTGCGCTCGCGCCGCCATGCTTCGCCGCGATCCCTGGCGAGACGGAAAGCCTGCCGCCGCTTGCGCGCATTCGTTTTTCCATGCAAAGGCCCTTTTTGTGGGTACCAAACCGCGGAGGTAGTGGGAATGCGGCGAATCAAGGTGCTGTCGGTTTTTGGAACGCGCCCGGAAGCGATCAAAATGTGCCCGCTGGTCAAGGTGCTCAAGGCGGATGCGCGCGTTCAAAGCGCCGTGTGCGCGACGGGGCAGCACCGTGAAATGCTGCGCCAGGCCATGGACCTGTTTGATGTGAAGGCCGACTATGACCTTGACATCATGCGGGTGGGGCAAACGCTGGAGGACGTGACCGCGCGGGTGCTGCTCGGCGTGAGCGATGTGCTGAAGGAAGCAAGGCCCGATATCGTGCTGGTGCACGGCGACACGACCACCTCGTTTGCCGCCGCGCTGGCCGCGTTTTACGCCCATGTGCCGGTCGGCCATGTGGAGGCGGGGCTTCGCACGGATACGATCGCTTCGCCGTTTCCCGAGGAGCTCAACCGGCGCCTGACGGGCCGCATCGCGGAGATGCACTTTGCGCCCACGGCGCGGAGCGCGCAAAACCTTGCCCGGGAGAGCACCACGAAGGGCGTCTTTGTCACCGGCAACACGGCGATCGACGCGCTTCGCTACACGGTGGCCGATCCCTACGCATTCCATTCCAAGGCCCTTGAAGGCCTCGACGTTTCCGGCCGCGTCCTGCTGGTGACGGCGCACCGGCGCGAGAACTGGGGGAGAGGGCTTGAAAGCATCTGCGAGGCGGTCCAAACGGTGGTCGACCGGTTCAAAGACCTCACGGCCATACTGCCGGTGCACCCCAATCCGGCCGTGGCCCAAACGGTGCGCGGCATGCTTTCCTCGCATCCGCGCATCCGCCTGACCGAGCCGCTCGATGTGACGGACATGCACAACCTGATCGCGCGCTCGTACCTGGTGCTGACGGATTCCGGCGGCTTGCAGGAGGAAGCGCCCGCGCTTGGCGCGCCGGTGGTGGTGCTTCGGTCTGAAACGGAGCGCCCCGAGGCGGTTGAAAGCGGCACCGCGGTGCTCGCCGGCACGGACCGGGACGAGATCATCCGCATCGCGTCCGGGCTTTTGACCGACCGCACGGCCTATGAGCGGATGAAGAAGGCCGTAAGCCCCTACGGCGACGGCCACGCAAGCGAAAAGATCCTTTCCCATCTCCTTTCATATTTTGGCGTTCAGTGAAACCGAACACGCTGTAACAAGGCCCGCTTTGCCAAAGGAGCGGGCTTTTTTGCGCCGTGAAAGGCAAATCTTGACAGACGGAGTTTTTTTCTATACCCTGTTTTAAAACACACAACCGGGAGGAAAGCCATGAAAAGCAGTCGAAAGCTCTTGGCGATCTGCCTGCTGGCGGCGATTTGCTTCGGCTTTGCCGCGCAGGCGCAGGGCGAGATCGTCATCGATGTGGTCAACGGGTACCTCAAAACGGGCCCCTACAGGATTTTGCTGGCAACCGATGCGGAAAAGCCGATCGCCATCGGCCTGTCCGGCACGGACGTGGTGCTGCACGTGGCGACGGGGATCGGAAACGCGGAGCTGAACCTCGGCCCCGGCAAGGTGTCGGTGACGGAGCGGGCCGTCCCCTATGTGCGGGTAGGCGCCGCCGCTTCCGCGCCCCCTTCGGCCGCTCCTTCGGCCGCACCCGCTTCGACAAAGGCGACTACGCCTCCCGCCCCGGCGGCCACGCCCACGCCCGCGCCGACGGCCACGCCCAAGCCGTCCGCAGGCAGCGGCGCGCAGAGCAAGCCGGGCGGCTTGGGCGAAACATCCGCTCCCCTTTCAGGCGGAGAGGAGAATTGCCCGCAGTGCGGTAAACCCCTGGAAACAGGCGACCACTCGAAGCTTCGGTGCGGCCACTATGTCTGCGTGGTCGGAAAGCGGCATTTCAGAATTTGCGACACCTGCAACCACTACCTGTGCAACAACGTGAACCACGACAAGTGCCCGGCCTGCGGCGTCGGCTATTGCCGCCATACGTGCGGGTACGTCCCGCAATAGGGAAAGGGGGTCGGATTCACGCGGCCCGCTTGGATGCTCCCGGATTTGGCCGCACCGCCTCACCCCTTCCGGCGGGCGGCTTTTTCATGCCGGAGGCGGCCCTTGGCTTGCGAACAGGCCGGGCCGGCAGGCGCGCACGCCCAAAAGCGCGCGATGCGCGGCGCGCGGAATTTCCCCAGTTTCTCCCACATAGCGTTTGTACTGGGAAAAGGAGGGAAACGGATGAAAACACGCGTGCTGACCGGAAGCTCGGTTCGACAAAAACCGGAGATCCTTGCGAGGTATTTGGAATCCCTTGGCGACCTGGCAAGCGAAACCGTGGTCATTGACTATATTTTCGTGGATGACAACGTGGACGAAGAATCCTCGCGCCTGCTGCGCACGTTCAAGCGCGACGGCTCCGCCGTGACGATCCTGGAGGGCGGCGACCTGCCCGAGACCGACTACGTCTGCACAGAAGAAACGCACCACTGGCGCAGAAGCCTGGTGCACAAGATCGCGGCATACAAAAATCAGATCATCCGGCACGCGCTTTCGCACGGATACGATTCCATGTTCTTCGTGGATTCGGACCTGATCCTGCACCCTTTGCTGCTGGAAAGGCTGAAGGAGACGAAAAAGGACATCGTCAGCGAAATTTTTTGGACGCGGTGGAATCTGTCGCACCGGGCCCTGCCAAACGTATGGCTGTTTGACAACTACGATATGGTGCCTCGGGAGTTTACGGAGGAGGTGAACGCCTCCGAGCAGGAAAAGCGCCGCGCCGCCTTTTTAGCGATGCTCAAGGAGCCCGGAGTATACGAGGTGGGCGGCCTGGGAGCCGTCACGCTGATCAGCCGCGCCGCGCTGAAGGCCGGGGTCGATTACCGCACGATCAAAAACCTGTCGTTCTTCGGCGAGGACAGACATTTCTGCGTTCGGGCCGCCGTGCTGGGGTTTGGGCTGTATGTCGACACGACCTATCCCGCCTATCACATTTACCGGGAATCCGACCTGGCGGGCGTGAAGGCATACATGCAGCAAAACCGGCTGGAGGACGTTAAAACAGCCCCCGGCCCTCGATCCAGTCAACCAGCAGATTGTACCCCTTCGACGTAAACCGCAGCACGCAGTAGCCTGGATCGTCCGGCCCGCTGAAATGATGCTCAAGCCCCTGATACCAGGCGGCGCGCTTGATGTCCGGATCGGTCACGATTTCCATGGTCCCGGTCAAGCTGATGTTATAGTCTTCGCTCGCAAAGCAGACGCCGGCGCGCGCATCGCGCCGGGTGCGAAGGACCTTGCTGCTTTGAAGGCCGGTACAAAACAAAAGGGTCCGAAGCCCCTCCGCGCGCGCGGCGGTGACGGCCGCGGCTGTGGGGAAGCCTTCCGGGTCTGTTTGCGCAAGGATACAATGGGTGCCGGATCCTGTGTTTTGGGCCACGATTTCGGCGGCCTTCGCGTGTACGACGGGGTTCATAAGGTCCCTCCATTCCTTTGTGATACTGGAAGCATACCATACCCAACAGGACAACAGAGT
>CAZUIA010000003.1:0-40693 GCA_964620835.1 uncultured Oscillospiraceae bacterium | reverse complement strand
CAGCGGCTGATCGTGATCGGATTGAGCGCCGCGCCGCTGTTTAAGGATTCCGGCTGCAACACGCTTGCCAATATCACGCTGCAAGCGGGCGAAAAGCTGTGGGCCACGAAGTACACGGATTCGATTTATATGGTAAACAGCAACGGCGTGAACTACTACCTGCCAGTGCGCTATATCGCCACGGTCAGCGGCGGCGACGACGCCTCCGCGGTGCAGCCGACCCCGGAGGAATCGGCTTCGGACGTTGCCAAGGGTGAAACCAACAGCGGGTTTACGCAGACGGTCATCTCCTATACCATTCCAAGCGGCGGCAGCGTCTGGCTGTACAACAGCCCGGCCTACGACGCGAGGTCTTCCATATCGCTCAACTCGGGCACGGTGAAGCTGAACCAGTACGATCTTGATGGCAAGTGGTATACAACCTGGTATAGCGGCGTGCAGTATTTTGTTCCCGCCGCCTCACTCAAGGTGGACAGCACTGCGCAAGTCGGTACGTTCTCCATCAAGCTGAGTGCGGACGTGTTCCTATACACCAGCCCCACTACGAGGACGAAGGCAGGGGAGACGCATCTGCTTGACGACGCGTACAAGACGTCTAATAAGCTTCTTCAGGGTGCCCGTATCAACGTGCGCATTCAAAGCTACCTGAACAGCAGTGAGTTGAGCGCTTTCGGCTATGGGAACATGGAAAAGGTTGCGAAGGTGTACGCGACGGAATATAATGGAAGGACATACTATTTCCAAGGATTTTCCGGAACCAAAGGCGGATCTTATGCGGATCTTGATTCAGCTATGCAGGCGTTGGTCGCGTCCAACACGCAGGCGAATCTGATCACGAAGATCACGATCAAAAACCAAAGCGCGTGGCTATATGCAAAGGCGGATACGTCCAGCAGCAGAAAATCCATTCCTGTGGGCGAAACCGTATATGGCATCAGCTACAACACAAACTGGTACAAGGTCATCTATAACGACGCGAGCTGGTACCTGCAAAAAACCCCGAGCAACCAGGAAACCGAGCAGATCACCGTTGCCAATGAGGCAACCTCGACGACCTACACGGTGGTCATCGGCGAAAAGGGTGCGTCCTTGTATATAACGCCTTCGACGAATACGTACAAGTATACGGATTCAAGCAATATCACCCACGAGATCGGCACGGATAACCTTTTTGCAAGCCACTCGCTGAAATCGGGCGAAACGGTATCGGCTAGCATAGTCAACGGCTCTTGGTATAGCTATACCTACAACGGGCTTATCCTGTACTTCCAAAACAACGTGGTCGCCAACGCCAACACCAACGCGTCGATCACCTCGTACCGCATCGCGCTTTCCGGCACCGAGAGCATTCCGCTGTATAGCACGATTTCCAGCACGAGCACGAAAACGACGCTAAGCCTTGTCGGTAGCGATGCCTCCGTCCCTAACTACTATACCCTGCGCACCGTCAACAAGGAATGGTCGTCCACGGTGTATGGCGGCAAGACCTACTATGTGAAGAACGCCGAAATCCCCACCAAAGTGAAGGAAGCCAGCACCCCGATCGCCACGACCAGCGTGGGCAACACGTACACCATCACGCTGGGAGAGGGTGCGGACGTTTACTCCGCGAGCTCGCTCTCGGGCACGAAGATCGGCACGCTGTCGCCCGGGCACACGACCACCGGTACCAAAATGCTGGGCACGGGCAACAAGATGGTCTATAAGATCTCCCTGAGCAACGGCAGCACCGGCTACATCGATGCCAGCCTGGTCACCGGCGTGAAGTCCGGCGACGAGGTGAAGGAGGCAGAGGAAGCGGGGAAGGGCAGCGGCAGCGGCGGCGGCTCGTCGGTCGCGGTTGGCACCAGCCTGATGAAAAAACTGAACGCCGGCACGCTGCTGTATAATTCCAAGAACACCACCTCCACGCCTACCGTGCTGCCGTCCTTGCTTGAGCTGTACATCACGAAGGTTGACGCGGACTGGTACTCGGTGGACTACGACGGAATCAAGTATATCCCGGCGGCAGTGGCGGAAGCTGGCGGCTCCGGTTCGGGCGGCACCAACGTCTCCGTCGGCGACACGGTCAGCTATACTTTCAAGGCCCTGACGTACGCCTTCAAAACGCCGGACACCTCGATCGCCCCAGCAAAAGCGATTCAGGAGGGTCAGAGCCTTACGCTCAAAAAGGTCAGCGACAGCTGGTATGAGTTCCAAGACAACGGCGTGCCGCTCTACATCAAGGCTTCCGACGTCACCATCACCAGCACGACCCCGCCCGCCGGCGGAACCACGGACGGGACCGGCATCATCACCAAGAAGATCATGATCTCGCCGGCAAGCGGCACGGTCAACCTGCGCAAGAGCGCGAGCACCAGCGGCTCCAGCACGATTCTGGCCCGCATTCCGAAGGGCACGATCGTGGACAACATGGGCTATACGGTGGACAGCAACAACCAGGTCTGGTATCAGACGGCCTGGGGCGGCAAGACGGGGTATGTCATCGGCACGTATGTGTCCCCGGTGGGCACCGCCGACAGCGGCACCGGCACCAGCGATCCGACGGGCAACATCGGCGCCTCCATGACCGTCAACGTGGGCACAGTCAACGTCCGCAGCGGTCCGGGTACCAAGCACAGCGTGATCGGCAAGCTGACGAAGAACCAGGTGGTCTCTCCCCTGGACGCGGTCACCGGCACGGACGGCATGACCTGGTATAAGTTCCAGTATACGTCCTCGACCGTTGCGTACATCCGGTCCGACTATCTATCCGGCGGAAACGTGACGAACGAGCTAACCGGCAACGTCGCCATCAAAGCCGGCGAAACGAACCTCCGCTCCGGCCCGGGCGAAACCTTCGGCGTAAGGGCGAAGCTCAGCCGCGACACCATTGTGACCATCACCGGTACCGGCAGGGACTCCCAGAACAACCTCTGGTACCGCGTCACGCTAGGCAACGTGGACGGCTATGTCTTGGCCGACCTGGTGAGGCAGCTGACCGCCAAGGAGCAAAGCGATCTCAGCGCTTCCATCATCAGCCAATACACCGAGCTGCGCTCCGGCAGCAAGGGCCCCGAGGTGCTCGCGCTGCAGCAGCAGCTGATCAACACCGGGTATATGGCGGCGGGCTCCGCGGACGGGTCGTACGGCCCGGTCACCACGCAGGCGGTCATGGCCTTCCAGCGTGCCAAGGGCCTGTCCGTAACCGGTGTCGCCACGCCGGCCGTGCAGGCGGCGCTGTTCAACACCACGAACATCACGCCGGGCAGCACCGCCTCGCTCGACTGGTTCTCCAGCGGTTTCTCGCTGATCAAGTCATACCCGAACGTGTCGATCTACGACATCAACACGGGCGTCACCTGGAGTGCGAAGTATGTCAACGGCTCCAACCACGCCGACGTGATCCCCGCCTCCAAGGCGGACGCGCAGAAGCTGGTCGCGGCCAGCATCACCGGTTCGTACGTGCGCCGGCCCGTCGTGGTGACGATCAACGGCTCGAAGTTTGCCGGCTCGATGTACGCGGTGGGCCACGGCTCCACCAACTACTGCAGCTACTTCAGCGGCGTCATGTGCATCCACTTCACGGGCAGCAAGACGCACGGCTCCAACAACGTGGACTCGGATCACCAGAAGGCGATCAACGACGCGCTGAATTGGGCCAACTCGAACTGACGCGGGTGCACGGGGGCGATACACAACAAAAAGGGCGGCCACGCTGGATTGCGTCGGCCGCCCCGGTTTTTTTGCAGTCTCATCGAATCTTGCGGCGCGGAACCGCTTCAAAAAGCCAAAAGACACGATCGGGGAACAAGAATGCTGTGTTCCTGCGCAGAGCTTTTCGATTGCGTCCGCGCTGTCTTTGGATTGTATCGACAATAGTAAAGTGGTATATGAAGAAAACAAACGCGGGAGATTTTCCGTGGAAGCATCATATCATCGACACGACACTACGGAGGAAGCGTGGGAACTGATTGAGCCGTACACCATTGGAAAGAAGGAGACATGGGGCGGGAATGCGCGAGACACTCGTCGGTTCATCAACGCGGTGTTTTGGATACTGCGCACGGGACCGCCGTGGCGGGACTTGACGCCGAATCATGGGAATTGGAATACAGTGCGACGCCGTTTTTGCCGCTGGCGAGACAAAGAAATCTGGGAGAAGCTGTTGAAGGCCGTAATTGGTGAAGCCGATTTCGAGTGGCTGATGATTGATGCCAGTCATGCGAAAGCACATCCCCACGCGGCGGGAGCGGCAGGCGACAATCAGGGGATGAGCCGGACAAAAGGGGGCTCAACGCCAACATACATGTGGCCCTGGATGCGCATGGCGGCCGGCTAACCGGGGGAATCAATGCGGAAGTTCTGCCCGCTGATAATGGCTACGATACGGATGCCATTGTTAGCCGGGCTCGGACAGCGGGGACGCAGGTGATGATGCCGCCCAAGAAAAACCGAAAGGTGCAGCGTGAATACGGCCGCGATTTATAAGCTTCGCCATTTGGTCGAAAAGCCTTTTTGCACCTCAAGCGTTGGCGTGGCATCGCCGCCAGATAGGCCAAGCATTCCGCTTCTTTCTTTGCCGCACTCCCGATCCGCTGCCTCGCCATCCGGATCAGCATCCTTGCCCGATTATTGTCGACACTATCTGGCCTGTGCTTGCTGCCTACCGTCTATTTCCCGCAGCGTTTTGAGCACGCTGACAGCGCCGCTCAGAATTCCCCACGCATCGGTGCCGGCAGAGATAAAATCCACGCCTTTGTTCAGCCAGTGCGCCAGGACATCCGGCTTGTCTGATCCGGTAGATACGCCGATGGGCCTGCCTGCGCTGTGCGCCTTTTGAATTGCCAGGTTGATCAGCCGGTCCGTCTCGCCTTCGAAGGCGCGATTTAGCATCCCAAAGGAGCCGCTCAGATCGCACGGCCCCAGAATGAAGCCGTCCACATAGAGCACGCGCGCAATGGCCTCCAGATTTTCGACCGCCTCCGCCGTTTCCACCTGCACAAAGCGGCACATCGAAAGGCTCCCTTCGGCGATGTACGCATCGACATCATTCATTCCATAGGCAATCGCGCGGAACGGCCCAAACCCCCGCGTTCCTAGGGGCGGGTAAAGGCATGCGTCCATCGCCCGTTTGGCCTCCTCGGCGGTGTTTACCATCGGAAACACAATGCCGTCCGGCCCCATCTCCAGCACCCGCTTGGCCAATATCGCGTCGTTCCATGGAATCCGCACAATGGCGGGAGTTCCTCCGGCGCGCGCGGCAAATAACCGAAGTCGCGGGCGTTTCCTACGCCACAGTATCCCGTGCGCTTTCAACAGGAAAGGTCAGTAAAAACATGATGGCGCGCATTGAGGATGCGATGCGCGAGATCGGCTATGAACCTACCGGCATAAGGGCGAAGGCGTTCAAACCTGTGCTTGTGATCGTCGGCGACGTAGCGGAGAGCTTCTTCGCCAACATCATCCGCGGCATCTGCGACAGGGTGCAGGAGACGGGCTATTGCGCCGTGGTTTGGAACTCCGGTTTTCAAGGAGACGCCGAGGAAGAAGCCATTCGGATGGCCAACGCCGCCGACTATGCCGGCATCATCATGGTCACCGCTGTGGAATCGCCGAGCCTGGTGTCCCTGATCCGTTCCATTCGCTGTCCGCTTGTGTTTGTCAACCGGTACATCCGCTCGTTGAATATGGATGAAGTCTGCGTGGACAATTACCGCGGCGCTTACATTGCCACGGAGCACTTGCTTTCCAAAGGGCACCGGCATATCGCGCACCTGGCGGGGCCTGATTTTTCCACGGCAACGCAGGATCGCCTGCACGGCTATCGCAACGCGATGCAGGATGCGGGCATTGTCGTGCCGGATGAATTTATTCTCTATGGCGACCTTAGCGCCGCAAGCGGCTATCGGCTGGCCCCGAATATTATGGATTCCGCGCACCGTTTTACCGGTGTGTTCGTATCCAATGCGCAAATGTCCTTTGGTATGCTGAACGCGTTTTATGAACGTGGAGTCCGTGTGCCGGAAGACATCAGCGTGACCTGTCATGATGAACTGCCGCAAATTGTCGATGGGCCGTTCCGGCTGACAACCGTTTGCTACGATCCGTATCCATTGGGCATTGAGGCCGTGAACGTGCTCTTGCGGCGTATCGCCAGCCCGCAGAGCGAACGGGTCCGCGTGTTTTATGCGCCGCATCTCACATGCCGCGACAGCGTCGCACCCCCGATGCGAGAATAGGGGGTGGCCGGACCGTATCGGCGCACCCCAACGCGCTGTTTCTTTGCCAACCAAAAGCCGATTCGCGCATGTGTAGGTCCCGCCGCAACAGGTGCCTGAGTGGGCGGACAGGGCTCTTCCCGGACATCGCCGCCTTACTATCGGCGGAGGAATTGCCCGTGCTACAAAGGACACTTGCGCATAGCAGGGGTTTGGCAAGGGCCTGAGCGAGGCGAGGCCGAATGCCTCCCCTCGCTGGTTCCCTCTCTTATTGCCCCGTCGCACTCAGCGTGTCGGCAAGCGACCGCACATTGGCGGCCAGCTCCGTATCCAGCCCGGCCCGGCATGCAAGCTGGTTTTCAAGCGCTAGGTTCAGCGCTTTCAGTCCGGGCGTAAGGTTCGCGTCCGTCTATCCCGCCTTGTCCATCAGCGCGCGGATCGCATCATACAGGTTTTCGTTCGGGCGGCGGATCATGCCCTCGCCCCATGTGCCCTCCGCCTTTCCATACATCCTGTCCCCGTTGTATACGGGAACGGACACATCCTTTGGCCTGGTTGTTGCTGCCATTCAATCCTATCCGATGTGTTCCTTTTCCGCTTCCCTTTTCCCTCCCCGTCCAACGGCTATTGTGGCCCTACACAGAACTGAAAATTCATGGAACAACTTACTTGACACGGTGCAACGCGCATGCTATACTATGTTTAACAGAATTTAAACCGTTTTAAATTGGGTGGAAGCATGATTGTTAAGCTTTCTGACGTGGCGAAACGGGCGGGCGTTTCAAAAGCCACAGTGTCGCTTGCGCTGAATGGCAGCGACAAGGTGAACATCAATACGCGCAAGCGTGTGCTTACACTCGCCCAGGAGATGGGATATTCACCAAACCCGTACGCCAAACGGCTTGTCATGCGCAAAAGTGGCCTGATAGGCTTGGTCGTACCGGATATAGAGAATGTCTATTATGCTACGCTCATCCGCCACATATCGACTGCGCTGAAAAGCAGCGGATATGGTTTGTTCATTTCAATGAGTGACAATTCCTGCAGTACCGAGGGCCGCGTTGTGCGGGAGATGGTCAATAACCGTATGGAAGCGCTCTTTATCGTGCCCGTCAATAAACCAAACGACGATATAGGCTACATTGAATGGCTTCGTGAGACAGAGATTCCCGCGCTATTCTTGACTTCGATGTATACGGGCGTGGATATGCCTTGTGTAATGTGCGATCTCTATGGTGGCATGAAGGGATTGATTCATACCATCCATTCCCGGGGATGCAGGCGAATTGCCCTCATTAGCGGACCGGCGGATGTATATTGTTTGGATTTACGCGCCAACGGCTATCGTGATGCGCTGCGCGATCTATCGCTCACGTATGAGCGCATAGCACGGGTCGAAAGGGTGGATTACCAGGAGACGCTTGACCTCATGCGCCGGACGGATTTTAGCGAGGCGGACACAATTGTGTGCGTGAACGACATGATGGCGCTCGGCGTCATTAACGCCTTGAGGGAGAAGGGATTGCACGTGCCGGACGATGTAGCGGTCGCCGGGTACGACGATGTGATTTTCTCCGATATATCGCCCATTCCCATCACTACTGTCCGGCAAAACCTGGAGACTATTTCACATCATGCTGTGGAAAAGATCATGCGCATGCTCCGGGGCGAGCCTGTCACAGGCGAAAATTGGCATGACATACTGCCGTGCGAGATCGTTATCAAACAATCCACGCCATAATGGGGCATGGGAAAGACGAGGTGTGTACTCTTCGTGCTCGTTGCTTGTATGCAAACGCTCACTGGGTATGGCTATCTTGAGGGCGCGCGAAAACCCGTCGCGAAAGATGCATATCCGTCCGTTCGGATTCATGATCCAGCCAGGGGTTGACCGTATGGGAACGCTTGGGGATGAAGAAAAATCCCGGCATGAATTCCTAGAACCGTCCGATGTACAGTGCAGTGGATTATTGGCCCTATGCTAGATTGCGTCGTCAATAGAAACGCAGTTAAATGACGGAAACCGGTGGGGGAGGTTTCCGAAGACGGTAAATGAACAACATCGACACGACATCACAGACACCGCGTGGGCAATCATCGCGCCTTACACCATTGGGAATATGGAAAGCTGGGGCGGGAACGCGCGAGATACACGCCAGTTTATCAACAGCGTGTTCTGGATTTTGCGAACCGGAGCGCCATGGCGGAATCTGCCATTGGAGTAAAGAGACTGGAAGGACGAACATAGACGGTTTTGTCAATGGGAGACAAACGCATCTGGGAGCGAATCCTTGAGGCGTTGATAGGTGAACCCAATTTTGAATGGCTACTGACCGGCGCAAGCCACGTCAAGGTTCATCTACGTGCCGCCGGAGCAGTCGGCGGCAATCGGGATATGGAAGGCACAAAAGGGAGCTCAACACCAAGATACATCTGGCCGTGGATGCGCATGGAATGCCAGTACGATTCCTTGTTTCTGCGGGCATCACGTCGGATTGTCCACTTGCAGCGCGGTTAGTCGAAGGTTTTTCTCACAGTATTTACTCGCCGACCATAAATACGACACGAACGAGATCATTGCTCTGGTACAAAGCTCTGGCATGGAGACTGTGATTTTGCCAAAGAAGAACCGAAAAGAGCAGCGTTCTTATGATCGTTCTATATAAACTGCGTCATTTGGTGGGAAACGTGTTTCTACGCCTCGAAAGATGGCGCGGTATTGCCACCCGCCATGCCAGAAAGACGAGTTCTTTTGCCGCCGCTGTTTAAATTCACTGCATTGTCATTTGGTCCGGAATCTATTGACGGCATTATCTATCCATGGCGACATCGGCCTTGTGAAAGGCGTGTTTGACGAGGTGCTGATCGAGCCGTTTATGTCCGAAGGATTGCTGAGTGCGCAGGTGGCGGTAGATCCGGTGAAGGGTGAATCGTCGGTACGTTGATCCAGGCGATAGGCATCTATATGTCTCGGTTCCGTTCGGCATGCGCATGAAGGTGATTTCTGCGGGGGAGGCGGCCGTGGCCGGCAGCGGTTTTCACGTCTTCTCGGGCCGCAATGCCATACCCAGTACCTATGCGCGCTTTGTATGCGCGCTAGAAAATAAAGGAGGAATACATGATGAAAAGAATCCTGACCGCACTGCTGGCCCTGGCGATGCTTTTGTTCGCCACGGCTGCCACAGCTGAGTATTCGGCAGTGGGGGAGTATCCCATCGTTCCGAATCCCGGTGATGTGGAGTTTACGTTCCTGGTTGTGGATCATCCGGCAATTCTGGACTGGGCAACAAACGACTACATCACATGGATGTATGAGCAGACCAACGTCAAGATCAATTTTGAGACGATTTCGTTCCAGGGATTGCAGGATAAGCTCAACATCCTGCTGGCTGCCGGGGATATTCCTGACGCGGTCGTAGCGATGCCGCTGACGGACGATCAACTCATGCGCTACGGTATGGAGGAAGGCCTCTTTATGCCGCTGAACGACCTAATCGATGAGCATGGCTACTACATCAAGGAGATGTTCGAACAGTACCCGGCCTCGTATAAAAAGGCCACGATGATCGACGGGATGATCTACTCGCTTCCGGAGATCAACGACTGCTTTCACACGTACACCCCCGCGCGCATGTGGATCAACGAGGTCTGGCTGAACAACTTGGGCCTTGAGATTCCCACGACGACGGACGAGCTGTATGACGTGCTTGTCGCGTTCCGCGATAAAGACGCGAACGGAAACGGCGACCCGAACGACGAGATCCCGTTCTCGGGCTGCATAGACAATTGGTGGAGCCAGGTTGACGCCAATATCATGAACGCGTTTTGTTATTATCCGATTAACCTAACCACAATTGCAACGCCGAACGACGGCCTGTTCCTTGAGAATGGCGTTGTAACGCACTCGTTTGATAACCCGGCGTTTAAAGAAGGATTGGCTTACCTGAAGAAGCTGTATGACGAAGGGTTGCTCTACTCCGCAACGTTCAACCTGACACGCGACCAGTTGGCGACGTTGGTCGAGAACCCGGACGCGAACCTGGTGGGTTTATCGACCCAGGGCTACGTGAATTTTGCCAACCTGGGCGGCGAGCGCTACGGCGAGTACACGGCGGTACTGCCGCTGACCGGGCCCAACGGCTACAATAACGTCGCCGCGGATCCATATGTCCCCATCTACACCGGCTTCTTTTCGATCAGCGCGGATTGCAAGCATCCGGAGATTCTCATGAAGTGGGTTGACCTTTGCTATTCTGAGGAGGCGACGCTGCGCGCCTACTTCGGCCCGTTGGGGGTGGCCTGGGATTGGGCGCAGGAGGGCGACATCGGCCTGGACGGGAAGCCTGCGGTCTACCGCCAGCTGATTCCATGGCAGCAAACCGAACCGCAGAGTCTGCACTTGGCGCAGCGGATTCCCGATTTCCGCAGCAGCCGCATCCGTCTTGGTATGGCGGACGATACCACCAAGTCGATCAAGTCCGCGGATCGTTTGGAGACGTGGCTGCAGCAGGTTGCGGAAGCCTATTGGGAGTACGCCCGGCCCGAATGCAAGCTGCCGCCGCTTAAGTACACGGTGGAGGAGGCCGACGCGATGGTGATCGCCCGCACCGAGGTCGACAAGCTGATCAAGCAATCCATCACCGGATTCATCAACGGGACGCTGAGCATCGAAGATGACTACGCCAAATTCCGGGCGGATCTGGACGCCGCGGGCCTTCCCCTGCTGATGGAGTATACGCAGAAGGCGTACGACACCCAGTGGAAGTAACGCGCTAACCGAAAGGCGGATGTCGGGCGCTGTAACGCGCTCGACATCCGGTCACGAAGACGCGTTACCCCGCACAATCGGTTTTTCAAAGCTCTGGCATGGATTATCCATCCGCTAAGGAGGGTTTCGTTTGAACACGCCCGTACAGATACCCCGCAGGAACGCTTCTGTGGGCGGTGGTTTTTCTCTCGCGTTGGCCCGAAAAAAGATCAAAAAGAGCTTGCCCTATTATGTGCTGATTCTGCTTCCGCTGGCGTATCTGCTCGTTTTCAAATATCAGCCGATATACGGCGTACAGATCGCGTTTCGCGACTATAAACCGAGGCTCGGCTTCCTTGGAAGCCCGTGGGTGAGCTTGAAATACTTCGAGATGTTTCTCAACGCGCCCTCCGCATGGAACATTCTGCGCAACACGTTCACCATCAGCCTGTACTCGCTGCTGGCGGGGTTTCCCATTCCTATACTCCTTGCGATCTGCGTCAACGAGGTGCGCGTGCGTTCGGCAAAAAAAACCGTGCAGATGATCACATACATGCCGTATTTCATCTCAACGGTTGTGCTTGTCGCGATGATCAACCAGTTCACGGACCTTCACTCGGGAATCATCAATACATTGTTCAAGTCTTTGGGCGGAACCCCTGTCAACCTTATGGGTGAAATCGCCTACTTCCGCCATGTGTACGTATGGACGGGCGTATGGCAGACTGCGGGATATTCGGCGGTTGTGTATATTGCGGCGCTTTCGGGCGTCAGCGCGGAGCTATATGACGCGGCGCTCGTGGATGGGACGAGCAAAATACAGCGCATCTGGCATATCGACCTGCCGGGCATTCTCCCCACGATTATCACGCTGTTCGTGCTCAACACAGGGCATATTCTTTCCGTGGGGTTTGAAAAGGTCTACCTGATGCAGTCAAGCATTAACCTCCCCCAATCGGAGGTTATCTCAACCTACGTGTACAAGCTGGGGGTGCAGAATGGCAATTTCTCGATGTCGGCGGCAGTCGGCCTGTTTAACTCCGTCATCAACTTCGCCATGCTCGTCCTATGCAATACAGCTTCCAGAAAAATCACCGATGTGGGTGTGTGGTAAGGAGGGATCCGCCATGAAAACAACTTCGGCGCCCAGTGCCCGAACGCACATCCGGCAGAGCGCCGGCGATAACGTGACGGACGGTTTCATTTATATTGTTCTGCTGTTTTTTGTGCTGATCGTGGCGTACCCGCTCATCTACATCGTCAGCGCCTCGTTCAGTTCCACGAAGGCGGTCACTTCCGGAGCGGTCAGGCTCTGGCCGGTCGACCCGTCGCTCTATGCGTACGAGGTGGTGTTTCGCAACCCGAAGATCGGCACCGGATATTTGAACTCCATCGTCTACGCAGGGCTTGGCACGGCGATCAACCTTGTGCTGACAATGTTGTGCGCGTTCTGCCTCTCCCGAAAGGACTTTTACGGAAAAGGCATCGTAAGTTCGCTGCTGATCTTTACGATGTTCTTCAACGGCGGCCTGATTCCGACGTATTTGCTGGTGAGGAATCTAAAAATGCTCAACACGGTTTGGGCGATGATCCTTCCCAACGCAATGAGCGCCTGGTACGTCATTCTTACGCGCACCTACCTGAAGTCGAGTATCCCGGAGGAGCTGTACGAATCGGCAGAGCTCGACGGCTGTTCCGTTTTCAGGGTGCTGCTCAATATCACGCTGCCCCTGTCCGGCCCTATCATGGCCGTGATTGCCCTGTATTGCGCGGTGGGCATCTGGAACGGGTATTTTGACGCGTACCTGTACCTGACCAAAGCGTCCCTGCAGCCGCTTCAAATCGTGCTGCGCGATATCCTGTTGCTCACAAGGATGGAATCCTCAATGGTTGGCGACGTGAAAGACCTGGAAATGCGCCAGGGGCTGTCGAACCTGCTGAAATACGCGGTCATCGTGATATCAAGCGTTCCGCCGCTGGTTCTCTATCCGTTCGTCCAAAAATACTTTGTCAAGGGGATCATGATCGGTTCGCTGAAGGGATGAACAAGCATGGCGGGTTTTGATATGCCCTTTCATCGCGCGTGCTTCATCAAGCCAAGCAGGCCGTTCGTCTGAGAATATCGGAAGATGAACCTCGCGCCAATGTTTCGCAAAATGTCCACGCTTGGCACACCCGAGGAAGGGGCGGCCGTGCTTAGGGTGCGGTAAACCGCGGCCGGTTGCAATGGTTTATAGCACGAGTGTGTCGTAAAAGGAAGGCTTTCCAGAGAACCTTAGTGCCCCGCCCCGGTGGGAGATAGGGACGGCATGGAGATTGATTTCCACACAGGGTGCGTGGCTATGCAGAACCCTGAACCATCACCCCTTAGGGGAAAGGCTTGAAGGATTGGGAACCATTGTGAGCCCCGTGGGCGGTAGGATATGGGGTCCTGCATTGTTCGTGTTTATGTTTTCGAACGAAGGGGATGTACGCATGGAATTGAGCCTCGACCATGAGCTCGGCGTTTGCAATTCCTACCTGGAGGTCAACCTGGCGGCCGTAGGCCGGAACGTGCGGCGTGTACGAGAACATGTGGGCAGCAGGGTGGGCCTAATGGTGGTGCTAAAAAGCAATGCCTACTCGGCCGGCCTGCTGGAAACCGCCCGCTACCTGACCGGCGAATGTCGGGTGGAAGCTATCGCCTGCGCGCAGACCTGTGAGGCGTATCTGCTGCGTGAGGACGGTATCTCCTGTCCGATCTTGGTGATGGGCGGGGTCCCGTTCCACAATATCCCCACTGTTGTGGCCCGAAATATCATGACCCCGGCTTACAGCGCGGAATACCTTGCAAGGTTGGATGCAGAGGCCGGAAAGCAGGGCAAAATCGCCGAGGTGCAAATCAAGGTCGAGACCGGGCTTGAGCGCATCGGCGTGCGTCCCGGTCCGGCACTGGCAGCCATCTGCCTCCTCCTAAAGTCTGCAAAGAATCTACGGGTAGTAGGCGCATACACCCATTTCGCCGAATCGGAGAACCCGGATCGCTGGTATACCCTGCGGCAGATGGCGGTTTTTCGGGAAGGGGTGGCTCAGATTCGTACCCACGGCTTTGCCTTGAAATATATCCACGCCTTCAACTCCGGCGCCATCGTCTGGCTTTCCGACCCAATCATTACCCATGTTCGCGCCGCCGGCATCTTCTTTGGTTACGACCCCGGCCTAGCGCCGGTGAATGCGCTGGGAACCGAAGAGGTACTGGCTTGGCGCGCCTTCATCACCAATGTGCATACCGTGCAGGCAAACGACACGGTCGGCTACAACCGTTTCTTCAAAGCGGAGCGAGAGACGACGATCGCCACCGTAAGCGTAGGCTTCGGCGACGGCTATTCCCGTTATTTTGCGTCCTTCCAGGGTGCTGAGTTCCTGGTACACGGCCGGCGGGCCAAGGTGATTGCCAGCTGCATGGACCAAACCATCTTGGATGTGAGCGGCATTGACTGCAAGGTCAACGATATCGTCACCTTGCTGGGTGCCGATGGCGATGATTTCATCTCGGCGTTTGAATGGCAGCGCAAAATGGGACAAACCTACCTGGCTATCGCGGCCAACGTTGCGCCCCGCGTCAAACGGATCTATAGAAATCAGGAAGTATGTTACATTTTCAGGCAGGATGAGAAGCTGAAATCGTCATAAAACGAAGGACCGGATTGCATGAAGATAGGAGCGAGTGCTTTTGCTCATTTTGAGAATGCGTGCGCGGATTTCCCGAACATCATTGGATTATTCAATTGATTATTGAAAAGGAGGGACTGATTCATGACATCGTCGATCTACATTGATGACTTGAAGTGCGAGTACCTGAAGAACCCGTTGGGGATTGATGCTGCGCGCCCACGGTTCTCATGGAAACTGAGGGGGCTGAGGAACGGGGTTTTCCAGAGCGCCTACAGGATTGTGGTTTCCGGCAGTGACGAGGTTTTATGGGACAGCGGACGGTGCGAATGCGGCGAGTGCGTTGGCATCGAATATGCCGGCAAGCCGTTGTCATCCGCGCAAAGGTGTACGTATCGGGTATCCGTATGGGATCAGGACGGTTCCATTTCCGAAAGCAGCGGTGACGACTGGTTCGAAACCGGCCTGATGTCCCCAGAGGATTGGAAAGGTTGTTTTATCGGCTTTCCGGGCTATGCGAGAGTTTCGTGCTCACAGTTTCTCCGGCAGGATTTTGATTTGGCGGAACCGCCCGCTAAAGCCCGCGCCTATGTCTGCGTGCCGGGGTATTTCGAGTTCTACGTGAACGGCGTGAAAATGGGCGATGCCGTTCTGGAACCCGCTGCAAGCGAATGGTCAAAGACGCTTTACTATGTCGCCTATGACATCACTCCATATCTTCAAAAGGGAAGGAACGTGTTTGCCGTCGTTCTGGGGAACAGTCTGGCGAACCATTGGTATTGGTACAGGCTCATGCGGCTGCTTTTCCAGGCATATCTGACTTTTGCGGACGGACGGACGTTGGAGCTTCACTCCGCGCCGGACACCTCCTGGACCGGCACGACTTTCCCGATTTCATACTGCGACGTATACGGAGGCGAGACGTATGACAGCCGGTTTGAGCGTGCCGGCTGGAATCTTCCGAACGATACCTTCGAAAAATCGCTGCCCTTCGGCCCGTGGCATTTTTACGCGTCTATTCTGCCGGAACCGAATCAAACGTATGAAGGGCACAGCCATGTAAAACTCTTTTTCAGCCGTTTCAGACCGTTGCGCATGCCGCATCCGGGTGGCGTAATCCGCGCGCAGATGGTCGAGCCTATCAAGGTCATGCGCAGCTTCACACCGGTCAGCGTCACAACCCCCAAGCCGTCGGTCTATGTGGCCGATATGGGGGAAAACATGGCCGGATGGATTAAGCTGAACGCAAAAGGCGATAAGGGGAAGATATTGTCAATAAAGTATGCCGAGGTTCTGTACGAGGATGGGGAAAACAAGGGGTTGCTGAACAGAGAATCCTTGAGTTTTAGTGCCGAGCCGATAGAGGTGCAGCGCGACCGGTATGTGTTCACCGGACAGGAAACAGGGGAAAGCTATGAGCCGCGCTTTACTTACCACGGCTTCAGGTATGCGCAAATCGAGGGGCTGGACTACTGTCCGGATGTTTCGGATATCATGGCGCAAAAAGTATATTCCTCTGTTGAGGAGATCGGATCCTTTACATGCTCAGACCCACTGCTCAACCAGATACTGGCAAATTATAAACGGACAGAGACATCGAATCTGCACAGCATCCCAACAGATTGTCCGCAGAGAACCGAACGCTGTGGCTGGCTCAACGATATGACCGTAAGGGCTGAGGCGGCGGTTTACAATTATGGGCTGAACAATCTGTACCATAAATGGATGCAGGATATTCACGACGCGCAGGATCATGAAAGCGGCGCCATAACCGATACCGCGCCTTTCCACAGGGGGTTGGCGCCGGCCGCGCCGGTTTCGAGCAGTTACCTGATTGCGGCATGGGCCTGTTATGAGCACTACGGCAACAAAAAAATCCTATCCGATTTTTACGACGGCTTCAAGGCATGGGCAGAGTATTTGTACGATAACTCCTCCGACGGCATCGTCAATTATAGCTACTATGGCGACTGGTGCCCGCCCATAGAGTTTGGGTACCCGGACGCGAGAGGCTTGGGGGTCTCAAGGATAACGCCCGGACCATTGGTAGCTACAGCATATTGCGCCTATAATTTCATACTGCTTGCCAAAATAGCGAAAGCGCTGGATCGTCTCGACGATGTGACGCAATTTGAAAAGAAGGCGCACGAAATCACCCAAAGCTACAACCGGCATTTTTTTGACGACAAAACGATCCAATACATGACCGGAAACCAATCCTCAAACGCCATATCCCTGTATATGGGGTTTGTGCCAAAAGAACACAGGCAGGCGGTGGCCGACAAGATCGCGCAAGACCTGCGCAAGCACGATATGCACTTCACCAGCGGTAATCTCTGCACGCGATATATTGCGGAGCTCATGAGCGAATATGGATACATCGATGATATTTACGAGGTCATGACCAAACGCGATTACCCGAGCTATGGCTATATGATCGAAAACGGCGCCACGACAATATGGGAGAGGTGGGAAAACAAAACCGGAAAAGCAATGAATTCCCACAACCATCCGATGTTCGGCAGCGTGTGCATATGGTTTTACAAGCACATCGCCGGGATACGTCCGTGTGCGGATCAGCCCGGATACAAGCATATCCTGATCGAGCCGCGAATTCCCTCGAAACTGACATTTGCGGATTGCAGCATCGAAACCGTCCGCGGCAGGCTTGTAAGCAATTGGAAAAAGGAACAGGGCAGGCTCAGTTTCCACATAGAGATACCCGTCTGTTCCACAGCGGAGCTCATCTTCCAAGGCCGTTCCTGGCAGCTTGGAAGCGGCGTTCATGATATCTGTGTCTGAGAAATCGCGGGCCCTCCTTCGATCCCACGCAAGGTATTGCAACTGCCTACAAAATGTGATCATGGATATTCTAAGGTGCACATTGGCGGATTGCGAATACAAAGGATAATCAGTATTGGAAACAATCGAACTGGCAACGGTATTTCGCTCGGGAGGAAAGAGAGCAAAGCAATTCATCACAAGATGTGAACAAACGATGTTAGGGAGATTGACTATGAATTTCGAAATCGATAAGCTGGATGCGCTGCTGAACGACTTTGTCGAGCGAAAAAAGGTGCCCGGTATGTCAGTTTGCGTAAACGGACCGGAAGGCACGATTTTCAAAAAGGGATTCGGCTTTTGCGACTTGGAAAAGAAAAGGCCGGTTGATACCGGGACGATTTTCGGAATCGCCTCAATGAGCAAATCGGTTACCTGTTCCTGTCTTTCGATACTGGAGAGCGAAGGCAAACTTAGTTATCAGGATCCAGCCTGCAAGTATTTGCCCAACCTCAGGATTCCCGGAACGCCGCGCGAGGCGCTGCTGATCCACCACCTGGCTAGCATGACGAGCGGAATCCCGCCGCTTCCCATTCTGTTTATGTCGCTTGCAAACCACACGAAAGTCAGGCCTTGGTTCAACGACGGCGCGCTTGAGTTAAGGAAAGGGTTGGTCCAGACCCCGATAGCCACGGTCGACGAGATCGTTGATTACATTGCCAACAGCGGCGATTACGTGCCGCTTGGCGCCCCTGGCGAGTATGTGAGCTATTCAAACGACTGTTATGCGATGCTCAGCGCGGTGGTTGACGTCGCGTCGGGAACGTCGCTTGAGCAGTTCGCGCGCGACCGCATTTTCCAGCCGATCGGCATGACGCGCACGACGTTTGATATCGGCGAGGCGAAGAGGATGGGCAACGTCACGAGCCTGTTCGCCACCGAAAATGAACAGCTCTACAGCACAGAGGATTGGGATGCCGCTCCGCCGTACCGCGGCTGCGGATGGATCAAATCGACGTGTGAAGACATGTGCAAATACTATGAAATGCTCGCGTGCGACGGTATTTTCCGCGGCACGCGGATACTGCCTGAGGGCTGCGTTTCGCGCCTGGTCGGCAGGGCATTCCCAGAGACCGATAGCGGCGTATACTGTCATGGCTTGATCAAGCGCGTGTTCAGAGACACCGTGATCTGCGAGCATTCGGGCGGCCTGACCGGCGTTTCGTCAAAGGGAGGGTTCTTCAAGGACCGCGGCTATGCGGCGACCGTGTTGATCAATATGGGCGGTGTTGATCCCTCCTTGCCGCTGAACGCGATTTACAACTCCCTGCTCGGCCTGCCGCTCGGTACGAGCCACATACCGATTTCTCCCAAAGGCGACGCGCCGGAAAAACCCGAGATGTATGTGGGAACCTATGCGTCGCGCGAGTACATCCCGCCAAAGAAAGTTGAGGTATCCCTGAACAGCTCCGGGGAATTGTGCGTGAAAGTGGCCGAAAAAGAGGGCAAGCTGCTGTTTTGCGATACGACGCGTTTTCTGATCGCGGACGGGGAAACCCCAATCGACCAGAGCCGCACGATAAAGTTCTTCGTGCGCAACGGCAGGGCGTGGGCGGCGCATCTCGATTTGCGCATGTTCCAGCGCGAAGAAAACTAAGGAAAGCGTCGGGAACACATGGAGCGGGCCTATTCGGCGATGACCGCCAGCACCTCATATCGGGTTAAAGAGATTTGGGGATAGGGGGGAAACAAGCGTGAAGGTTTTTATTAGCGTCGACATGGAGGGCGTAACCACCACCACCACCTGGGACGAGTGCAGCAAATCCCACGCCGCTTATCCGCTCCATGCCGAGCAGATGACGAAGGAGGCACTGGCGGCGTGCCAGGGTGCCCTTTCAGCGGGCGCCACGAAGGTTGTTGTGAAGGATGCGCACGATTCGGCCACGAACATTGACCCGACGAGGCTTCCGAAAGAAGTAACGCTCGTACGCGGCTGGTCATTCTGTCCGGATTTTATGGTCGAGGGCATAGACGCCGGGTTTGACGCGGCGATGTTCGTGGGGTATCATTCGGCGGCGGGGCGCTGTGGCAATCCGCTCGCTCACACCATATCGAAGGAGAGCGTCACCATAACGATTAACGGCAGACTGGCCAGCGAATTTCTGATTTACAGCTGGGCAGCGGCCTATTATGGCGTTCCCACTGTATTCTTATCCGGGGACAAGCCGCTCTGCGAGGAGTACGCCGACCTGCATCCGGCTCTTGTTACCGTTCCCGTGAAGGACGGCCTCGGCGGCGTGAGCTTTTGCCGTTCCGTCGAGGCAACGTTGCCGGAAATACGCGCGAAGAGCGAGACGGCGCTGCGCCAAAATCTCACGGCAGCCAAAATCACGCTGCCGGCGACATTTGAAGTGGAAGTGCTGTTTAAAGAGCATACGCGGGCGGAAAAAGCTTCGCACTTCCCGGACGTGCAAAAAGCCGGCGACCATACCGTCGCCTTCAGCCGCAAGGATTACTACGAGGTGCTGCGTACATTGATGTGGATCGTTTAGATACTCGGAAATTCGCAGGGGAAAAAGGGAGAATCGGCCAGGAAAGGGGTGACAGTATTCATGGAAAGAATTCTAGTCAAGAACGGAAAGGTTGTGGACGGAACCGGCGCCCCCTGGTATACATGCGATGTTTTGCTCTGTAACGGCCTGATAGAAGCGGTGGGCAATCTGCCGGAAACCTGTGCCGGCACAAGCATCGATGCCAGCCGCTTTGTGGTCACTCCCGGTTTTATCGACGCGCATTCCCATACGGACAGCAGTTGCGCTGCTTTTCCGGATGCGGACGGGAAGATCATACAAGGCGTGACAACGGAGGTTGCCGGGATGTGCGGGGAGTCGGCTTTTCCGATAGCGGAGTTCATGAGCCTAAAGGGGTTCGCGACGGATATCGCCCTTTTGGCGGGTCACGGCAAAATCCGCGGAAGGGTCATGGGCTTTGATGCCCGGGAACCGACAACGGCGGAACTAGAGGAAATGAAGACTCTGCTGCGTGTGTCGATGGATCAGGGCGCAATCGGCCTCTCCTCAGGGCTGATTTATCCGCCCGGCTGCTTCGCCAAGACCGCCGAACTTATCGAGCTATGCAAGGTGGTAGCGGAATATGACGGCATCTATGCGACTCACATGCGCGACGAGGCCAATGAACTCATTCCCGCCCTGGAGGAAGCCATCGCCATAGGCCGCGAATCCGGCTGCAAAATTCAGATTTCCCACCATAAGGCATCGGGGAAGCAAAATCATGGCAAGGTAAAACTGACGATGGAAATGATGGAAAATGCGCGGGAGAGAGGCATCGATGTCACCTGCGACGCCTATCCTTATACGGCTGGATCGAGCAAAATCATCACCCTGCTGCCTAAATGGGCCCACGAAGGCGGAGTGGGGGAACTTCTGAAACGGCTGAAAGACCCTGCGCTGCGCCGGAGGATTTCGGAGGAACTGTTGACGGATGTGCCGGGTTGGGAGAACATGAGCAAGAATTCCGGTATGGAAGGCATACTCATCTGCGATCTGAAAGCAAATAAGCAGTACGAGGGAAAAACCTTAAAGGAAATCGGAGATATCCTCTTCAAAGACCCTGTGGACGCGCTCATTGACCTGATTTTGGACGAAGAGGGGGAGGGGATGATGGCCCATTTCGGCGCGTGTGAGGAGGATAATTTCTACGTATACAACAACCGGCTTACAATGGTGGGCTCTGACAGTTGGAGCCTGCCTTGTGAACCTGTCGATCGCATAGGCAAGCCCCATCCCAGAACATACGGCACGTTTCCAAGGGTTTTAGGCCATTACTCCAGAGACCTGAGGCTGTTCCCCCTCGAAACTGCGGTCTGGAAAATGACCGGATATCCGGCTACAAGGTACGGTTTGAAGGATCGAGGCTTCATTTCGGCGGGGAAGAAGGCAGACATCGTGATTTTGAACCCCGATACCATCGCCGACAAGGCGACTTATCAGGAACCGTGGCATGCGCCGGAAGGGATTTGCTATGTGATTAAGAACGGTGAAATCGTCGTTGAAGGCAAGAAATATCTCCACAAAGGGTTAGGAAAGCCATTTGCGAGGATTCATCCATAGTTTTTCCCCGAAGGTGGTTTGTAACGGATTTGAAAAAGAACCATTCATGCTTTTGACAAATCCGAAAAACAATGATAGATGCTTGCCTGCGGTAGCAACGAAAGAATGCCTGCTCGGGTGGCGCATCAAGGTGTTTTATGGGTTCAAGAAGCAATAACTCGACTATGAGGGCTTTTGAATGCGCTTTCTTCGGTCCATACGCAATCTTGACCTGCCTGCCACCATTGCCGCCGGCTGGATTGATCAGCTTGAAATGCGATGGGCGCGCGGCGGTCACGGCTATGCCATTGCTGATGGCGCATTCCTTCGCCCAGCCGGGCAGGCAAAAGCATTGCTGGTTTGCTGCTTAAACAACTGGTCTGATCTCGACTTTGAACGCTTCCACTAAAAGCCGGGAAGCTCAAGATCCATGGCAACTGACTATGAATTCATCAAACGGTATATGAATTATGTTTAGCGTAAAGAGGGGCGGTTGAATCATGAAAACCATTAAAGAAAAACAAATTCTGGTAGGGGCTGACTTTGCTGGATTTCCTCTGAAGGAGGCGGTTGTTGCGCATTTAAAAGAGAGAGGCTGGACGGTGACAGACATTGGCGTTCGTTCTCCTGAGGATGACGACAAGAACCTGATGTTTCACAGGATTGGCCTGAGGATCGGTTCAATGATTGCCGAGGGCGAATTCGAAAGGGCTTTGGCTTTTTGCGGTACCGGTATGGGAATCCACATTGCGGCTAGCAAATGTCCGCATGTTCACGCCGGCGTTGTGGAAAGCGTGCCGGCAGCGCTTCGGGCTATTACCGGTAACGGCGTCAACGTGCTTGCGATGGGAGCGTTTTATGTTGCGCCGCAAATGGGCTGTGATATTGCAGACGCTTATTTGAACGCGAGTCTTGGTGACGGATATGAGTGGTGGCACAATTTTTATGAATTTCATAAGTTAGCCATTGACGAACTGGAAGCATTTGACTACGAGGAGTATAAGAAAAACGGGTTTAGGATGAAGATATTGGGAGATTTCCCGCTGAAGCTTGAAAAGAGACCGAAATAATTGAATACAGAAAAGGAGGCTATTGCTTTGGATACGATCGAATATAATGGTCGGCAGCGATTCAAGTCCCTATTGAATACAAGACGAGCCGACCGCAATGGTTTTTGGATTGGTAGTCCACTGGCTCACAACATGGACATATACCTAAAGGAAGCAAAGGTGTCTTCGCCACAGGAGCTGTCTCAAAAAATGGGCGATGACTTCCGATGGCTGCCCGCAGATCACCTGTGTTGGAAACATCCTGAGAACAGCCCGATGTTCGATCCGCTTGGCGGTGCCAAGCGGCTGACACTAAGCCAAAGCGGTATTTTTGCTGATTGTGAAGATCCAAGGGTATTGGAAAGATATACCGGTTGGCCCGACCCGCAATATATCGACCTGGATGCATATGAGCAGATGGTAGATGATACGCACGCCCTCGGTATGGCTGTTGCAGGCGGCATGTGGTCCTGTTTTTTTCACGTGGTGGCTGCTTTTTTTGGCATGGAGAACTATTTCATAATGATGCATACAAATCAAGACATTGTGGATATTGTGACTGAGAAAGTGGCCGATTTTTATCTGGAAGCCAACAGGCGTATTTTCGAGCGAATGGCCGACAAGCTGGACGTTTTTTTCTTCGGCAATGATTTTGGTACGCAGTCAAACCTGATCATTAGCCCAGCTTTCTTTCAGCGATTCATCCTGCCGACCATAAGAAAGCTTGTCGCCTTAGCTCATCGATATGGTCTACCGGTGATGACACATTCTTGCGGAGCTATCAGCGCAATCATTCCTGATTTGATTGATGCCGGCATCAATGCCCTCCATCCCCTTCAGGCATTGGCAGCTGGTATGGATGCAAAAAGCCTGAGCCTGTATAGAGACAAGCTATTGTTTGTAGGCGGAATAGATACTCAACAGCTTTTACCGTATGCCACACCCGATCAAGTCAAAAGGGAGGTCTACCGGATTAGAGAACACCTCGGCGAAGGGTGGATCGTCTCACCGAGCCATGAGTCGCCCCCCTCTTTCATTCCCTATGAAAATCTTGTGGCGATGCGAGATGCCGCTATGGGCCGATAATGTATAATGCCTTGCGCTCGTTCACAGGAGGGTCGTCATCGTAGTTCAGGCGGTTCTTTGGCGTCCGCGCCTTGGACCTGAAAAAGGAGCCGCTCGTCAATACTGTGTCTGCTTCTTCATTATTATGCTGCCGGCTCAGTATTTCATTGGCGATGCGTTGTCCCCTCAAATTGCAGCCGTCATCGCCCTGAACGGCGTTCTGGCTACCTTGACGGCCATGGCGCTCTATGAGCAGGCGGTTGAGGTTGCGCGATCATCGCCCTTCGGTTTTGGGGGAGCTCTAAGCGATAGGGTCGTGTCAAGAGTTCTGTGTAAACACCGGAACCCCCTGCTATGCAAAAGCATAACAGGGGTTTTGTCAAGGACCTGAACCGATACGGTTCGCAAACCCTCCCGGTAAACACACCTACACAACAACCAAGTGAAAACCCAGGCGCTTATTCAGGCGCTCTCCAATATTCTTCCCCGTCAATTCGTGATGATCACCCGGAACATCCCCGGTGCAATCGCGATTTCGAAGGCCTCCTGCGCGCGCTCGAAGGGGAAGGTGTGGGCGATGAGCGGCTTTGCGTCCACAATGCCGCCGGACAGGAGACGGTTGGCCTTGAAGAAGTCCTGCACGTCCGGGCTGATGGAGCCGGTGAGGAGCATTTCCGAGCGGTGGAGCAGCTGCGGGCTGACCTCCACCGGGGCGTCCGGATGCATGGAGCTGTACTGCACCATGCGCCCCGCGGAGCCGGTCATCGCGATGGCCTGGGCCACGACGGACGCGATCGCCGTGGTGTTGAAGACGACGTCCGCGCCGCGGTCGCCCGTTTGCGCCTTGACAAACGCTACCGGGTCGGTTTCGGCGGGGTTGACGACCAGGTCTGCGCCCAACTGCCGCCCAAGGGCCTGGCGGACAGGGTCAACCTCGCTGAGGATCACGCGCGCGCCCTTGCGCTTGGCGAGCATCACGTGGAAAAGACCCATGATGCCGCCGCCGATGACCACCACGTCGTCGGCCAGCTGGATGTTGCCGCGCTCGATGCTGTGCACGCAGCAGGCGAGGGGTTCGGTCAGGCTGGCCTCCTCAAAGGGCAGACTATCCGCGATGGGGAACAGGGCGTTCGCCTGCACGATCACGTAGTCGCACAGGCCGCCGGGGCCGGGCAGAAGGCCCTCGCGGGTGGGCTTACGCTGGGCGTGCACGCACATGTTCGTGTGGCCCATGCGGCAGTTGTAGCACTCGCCGCAGCTGTAGAGCATCCGCACGGCGACGCGGTCGCCCACAGACCAGAGTTTCGCGTTCACGCCCGCGCCCAGCGCGGCGATCTCGCCCGCGACCTCATGGCCGCCCAAAAAGGGAAGGGGGAGCTTCATGCCGCCCTTGAACACGCGCTGCTCGAGCGTGCACAGCGCGACGGCGCGGACCTTGACGAGCACCTCGCCGGGGCGAAGGTCGGGCGTTTCGAGCGACAGGATGTTGATTTGACCCGGCGCCACCACGGCGGCGGCGCGAATGTTAATAGCCATACTCGGTCTCCTTTGCTGCTGATGACGTTTTTCGGCCCTGGCCGCGGTTACGAAAGGAGGGAGAGCGCGTCCTCAACCGACGCATCGTCATGCACGATCGCGGCGATGGCCGCGCAGATCCTGGCGATATTCTCATGGCGGTAGATGTTGCGGCCCATGATGATGCCCTTGGCCCCATGGTCGATGGCCGCGCGGATGCCCTCGAACATTTCCCGCTCGCTCTTGGCCTTGCCCCCGCCGAGCACGAGGATCGGGGCATAGCAGGCGTCCGCCACCTCGCGGAACCTTTCGCCGCCAACGTATTCGGCCTTGATGAAGTCCGCGCCCAGGTCAGCGCCCTGGCGGCAGGCAAAGGTCATGACCTCCACGGAACGCGTGTCGATGCCCTCCACCTTTTCAAAGCCATAGGGCAGCATTTCCGCTCCAAGCGGCAGGCCGAGCCGCTCGCAGTCCGCGGCGAGCTTGGCGAGGTACTTGAGCGTGTGCTCGTTCTGGGCGGAGCCGGGATAGCCCATGCAAAGCATGGCGTCCGCGCCGACGCGCACGGCATCCTCGGCGCCGTAGAGGACGTCCATCTCGGCCATGGGCCGCCTGAGCGCGGAGATGCCGCCGTCCGCGCGCAGGATGATGCCCGCGTTTGCGAAATCCGCCTGGAAGTGCTTGACAGTGCCGTAGGTGGTCAGGAAAGCGTCCGCGCCGCCGGCGATGGATTCGCGGATCAGGCGGCCCGGGTCGTTGAGGTCCGGGGAGGGCATCATGGCCGAGTGGTCCATGGCCAGCACGAACGCCTTGCCGTCCTTCCTGAGGATGTTGTGCATTCTTCTTTTCATGAGGGGACTCCTTTCTGTTGTGCGCGCGCCGCGTCGTAATAGCCGACCAGGATGCCGCCGATCTGAAGGGACTGGCGCAGCACCAGGTGCTTGAGATCAAGCGGCACATACCGGCCAAAGTTTTGGATTTCGTAGGTCAGCTCGCCCTCGTACCCGATTTCCGCAAGGCCCTCCATGGCGTCCTTCCAGTCGATGTTTCCAAAGAAGGGCATCGCGTGGTCATCGGAAAGGCCGCAGTTGTCCTGCACATGGGTGGCGCGCAGGCGGTGGCCGATGCGGCGCAGGTTTTCCCGGTGAAAGCCGCCGGTCAGGTTCGCGTGGCCGAAATCGTAGCAGATACCGATGTGCTTGGGGTCGGAAAACGCGTCGCAAAGCCCGGTCAGCTCCCCCACGTCCGCGCAGAAGATGCGCTGATACGGGGCGCTTTTGTACTCAAAATCGTTTTCCAGCGCGATGCCGATGCCGGCTTCCCTGGCCGTTTCCAGGTGCCGGCCATAGTATTCGAGGTTCTTTTCATGCGAAACGCGCATGTCCGGCCCGGCCTTGTAATAGGTGGCCGGGTGCGTTACCGTCCACCGGACGCCCAGCATGCCCGAGGCGAGGATCGCCCGATGGATCAGCTTTTCCATCAGCGCGGCCTTTTCCGGGCTGTCGCCGAACACGTCGTAATACGGCAAATGAGACTGCGTGAACCGCACGCCGAGCGATTCGCCCAGGCGCGCGAGGGCGCGCACCTCCGCCTCCCAGCCGTCCTCACGAAGGCGGGAAGAAGGGTTCATCATTTCACATAGATTGATGTCCAACAGGGTATAGCCGGCCTCTGCGCAAGCGCGGATGCAAAACTCCAGGCTGTTGCGGCCCTTGGCCCCCTGAAACGCGCAGATATTGGTTGAGGTGGATAGGATGATGGTCGTTCCCTCCCTTGTATGCCGGCGATCCGTCGCGGGGCTTTCATGCGGCTTTCCCCGCCATTCCCGGAAAAGAGGCAGTCCGTCGCGCCAGCATCGCACTGCCTTCGCTTTGTGGACCGCGGCCGGTAAAGGGAAGGGGCTATCGCCCCTCAGGCCGTTGACAAACTGCGGTTTGTCAACGGGGAGGAAGGATTCGGCCTGAAATCCTGCGGGATTTCCGGGCGGCCTCAGGCAGAAAGGACAGATTCCTCCGGCTTCGCCTACGGAATCTGCGCAAATCCACCGTACTTGCCGCTGGATTTGATTTGATTCGAGAGGGTTTGCGAACCCTCTTGAGCTCTCCCGGGGCTTTGTCAACAGTCTGAGGGGCTGTCGACAAAGTTCCGGAAATCGGAGGGGATACAAATCCCCTCCGGCTTGGTTCCATCAGATGGTCCTTGCGGCTGATCTGCGAAAATTCCGGCGGAATCCGCGCCTCGGCCGCTCGGGTTGACATTCCTTGGGCTGTGCCTCCGCTTACGGGTTGGCGCGATTGTAATCGTCCAGCAGGAGGGTCAGTTCCTCCTGAAGGATCTGAAGCGTTTCTTCAACGCTCATGTTGTTGTCCAGCATCGCGCTGATGTTGTCGGTGATCGCGTAGTAGAAGTCGATCGACGGGCCGACGGTGACGCTCTGCATCTCGGCCGGGGTGGCGGCCACCTGATCCATGGTCACGGCGGCCATCGGCGTTTTGGCGATCATCGCCTGGTAGGCCTCGGTGTCGACCGAGCCGGTATTAACGGGCAGATACCCGGTGCCCACGGAGAATTCCGCCTGCACCTCGGCGCTGGTCAGGTACTTCATCAGCTCCCACGCCGCGGCCTTCTTCAGCTCGTCGCCCTTGTTGAACATGAACACGCCCGCGCCGGAGATCGTCGCGCCGAAGGAGGCTTCCGCGTTGACCTTCGGGTAGTAGGCAATGCCGAGCTCGAAGCTGTCGCCGATCTTTCCGAGCAGGCTCGCGGTGTTGGACGAGGACGTCGGCAGGAGCGCCAGCTGTCCCGCGACGAACATGTCCGTGGTGCCGGAAGACTGGTTCAGCAGCGCGCCCGCGTCGTACATGGCCTTCCATTCGGTGAGGAAGGTTTCAAGCGCGCCATTGTCGATGCAGTCAAGCGCCGTGGCGCTGCCGCCCGTGCCGTTGGCGTTGTTGACCACGTAGCTGCCCATCTGGCCGAGCCAGTTGCCGAGGGTCGGCGTGTTGGGCTGGGTGGCCAGCGCGTAGATGGGCTGCCCGTCCGCGGTCGTCTTGGGCAGCAAGGCGGCCAGGGCCGCGATGTCCGCGAAGGTCTCCGGGACTTTCGCGCCCGCCTGGTCCAGCATGGTCTTGTTGTAGTACATGACCGTGGTCGACGCGGAGAACGGCAGGCCCAGCTGCACGCCCGCGTACTTCCACGTCAACAGCGGGCTCGTCATGATCTGGGACAGGTCATACTCGATGCCGGACGCCAGCACGTCGTCGATCGTGTAGGCAACGCCGGAGGTCGCGTAGGCGATCTTGCCGGTGGCGTCGATCTGCATGACGTCGGGCAGGCTGTTATAGTCCTCCGCGGTCAGGATGCTGTTCATCTTGGCCGTCGCGTCGGAATACTTGCCCTGGAACACGGACTCGACGGTGATGTTCAGTTCCTTGCCAACCGTTTCGTTGAAATCGGAGACGAATTCTTCCATCAGCACGCCGGCGTCCTCGGACATGGAGTGCCAAAGGACGATGGAGACAGGCTGGCTTCCGAGTTCGGCCGCCATGGCCGTGGTCGTCAAACCGAGCATCAGCGCCGCGATCAATACCCAGACAATCCGTTTTTGCATGTGACTACCCTCCCGTTTTGTGATAGATCCTCCTATGGTAAACTGCCGGATACCCCGGCCATGGGAAACGGATTTTCCGCCTCAGCCCACCAGCGCCCCCGCCGTGATGCCCTTGACGATGTTGCGGCGCAGGATGAGGAAGAAGATAAACGCGGGCACCATCGACAGGGCGACGCCGGCGAGGATCAGCTCGTAATTGGTGCCGTCCAGGGTGGTCAGCATGGTGATGCCGACCTGGATGGTGCGCATGGGGTTCTTGTTGGTGACGAGCAGGGGCCAGAGATACGCGTTCCACTGGGTGACAAAGCTCTGCACGAACAGCGTCAGCACCACAGGCCGGCTGATGGGCAGGAGCACGCGGGCGAGGAACAGGAAATCGCCGCAGCCGTCGATCACGGCGGCCTCCCGCAGCGCGCGGGGCAGGGATTTGAAGTTCTGCCGGAGCATAAACACCTGCGTCGCGCCTACAAAGGACGTGATGCACATGCCCAGGTACGTGTCCAGCAGCTTCATTTTCGTGACGGTCAGGTAGTTGGTGACGATCAGCGTATCGGCCGGAAACATCATCGTACCGAGGATCGCGAAGAAGAAAAAGTTCTTGCCCCTGAACTCATAAAACACGAGCGCGTAGGACGCCAGAACCGCGAGCGTCAGGCGAACCGTCGTGCCGACCGTGGCGGTGATGAAGGAGTTGAGCATGAAGCGAAGCAGGGGCATCTGCGCGAGCGCGTTTTCAAAGTTCTTTAGATAGGTGAAATCCTTGGGGATCACCGTCGGTGGGTACGAGGCGAACTCCGCCGGCGTTTTGAATGCGCCCAGAATGCCGTAGAGGATGGGGAAAATGATCACAAGGCCAATGCACAGCGCCGCCGCCGTCGCGAGGGAATCCTGAAAAAACGTCTTTTGTCTGCGTGTCACAAGCGATTCCTCCCGAAACAATCAGTCGTAATGCACGGTTTTGCGCTCAAACGCAAACGCCAGCAGGGTGAAGCCAAAGGTCAGCACAAACGAGACGATGCTGACGCACGAGGCCAGGCTGTAGTTCGACGAGCCGTAGCCCGAGGTGAACATCAGGTAGATCAGCGTCGTGGTCGACCGCGCCGGGCCGCCCTGGGTGATGATCATTACCGGGCCGGACGTCATCATCGCCAGCACCATATTGGTGCAAACGACGTAGAAGATCGTGGGCGTCAGCAGCGGCAGCCGGATTTTGAGCAGCCGGGTCAGGGGCCCCGCGCCGTCGATGGTCGCCGCCTCGATCAATTGATCCGGCATGCCGCGCACCGCGGAGAGGAACAGCAGGAAGTCAAAGGCAATGCCCATCCATACCGTCAGCTGCAAAATGCCGTAGAGCGCCACCTTCTGGTCCGTGTACCACCCGACATGGATGCCGAGGGCATGGTTGATATAGCCCACGGTCGGGTTGAGCAGGACCTTGAAGATCATGGCCGCCATGGACATGGAGATGGCCATGGGCAGGGTGAACATCGTCTCATACACCGAGCTCAGCCGCCGCTTTTTGTTCGCCAGCAGCGAAAGGCCCAGGGTGATCACAAGCGTGAGCGGCACGTTAAGGGCCGTGAGACGCAGCGAATTGAGCAGCGCGGTTTTGAAGATTGACCGCGAGAACAGCGAACGGAAATTGTCCAGCCCCGTAAAGCCCGTCACCTGCCCCTTGGCATTGACGATGCTGAAACTATACACAAAGGTTTTGAAAAAAGGATAGTACACAAATCCGACCGCAAACACCAAAATGGGCAATAAAAAAAGATAGGGGCGCATTTTCTTCGAAAACGCCTGCAAATTCGAAGGGCGCCGGGTCGCAACGGCCGGGGACAGGGCGGATGACCTCATGCAGTATCTCCTTCCAGCCACAGTATGCACGGTTTATGCACTTATGTATGATCAGTGTATCGCGTTTATCGGCCGCTGTCAACCCATTGCCGGGCCAGGGGACGGCCCAAAATTGCGAACGCCTCCCGGCCCGTGTCGATCGGGCGGCAGGCCGCAGGGCAGGGCGTCTCACATCCGAAATTTGAGGCGACGGCATGCTTACGGCCGATTGGGCGGCGCAAATGCGCTGCATGGGCATCGAGAAGGCGAACAAAGAAACTTTGTGATTTTTTCGTCCATCCGAACAGAAGAAAGGCGCATCCCGCGCCGACCGCGCCGCCGGTCTATTCGGCAAGGCTGGAATCCTTATGCATTCCGGGCGGGCGAGGCTGCGAAGCTCGCGAAGGTGGCGGAGACGAGACGGGCGGCAGGATTTCCTTTGCCGAAAGAAAAAACGGGCAGGGCCGGATCCATGTGAGGCGCGCGGGTATGCCGGTTGATGTAAGCACGCGCACGATCCCCCGGCGATGCGCATTCTCTTGGTCAGGCCTAAAACCCTACCGAAGCCCCCGGGCCCGCCGATCCCGTGTCCGGCAAAAATCTGTTAGGTCCCTTGATATTTTGATCCCAATATGGTATAAGCTTACGGGACCTAATGATTTAAGAGGATTGGAAGGGATCATCCTTGAACGAACTTGACATGACGGATCTGGCGGTGCTCAAGCTTTTTCGCAAATGCGCGCACTTGCAGCACCGAATGGGGCGCTTTCACGGCCAGGGCTACCTCCTGATCCTGCTCAGGCAGCGGGAGCGGACGACGCAGCGCGAATTGGCGGAAATCACCCAGCGGCGGCCGGCGACATTGAGCGAACAGCTTGAAATCATGGAGCAGGCCGGATTGATCACGCGCGGGAAAAACAGCGAGGACAGGCGGAACGTGGATATCTTTATCACGGAAGCCGGAAGGCAAGCCGCCCTGGAGGCGGAAAAAGAGCGCGAAAAAATCGCCGTCGCTTTGTTTTCCCCATTGGACCGGGAAGAAAAGACGCATTTGTACCGGACGCTGCAGAAGCTGAGCGTGCTTTGGCAGGAAGTGGATGTGTCGGATCAGCCGGAGGGCCTGGGCTGAGATGAGATTGATTGCAAAAGCCATTCAAAGGCACATCGGCATGTTCCTCGCGGCCATGTTTTTCCTGACGGTGGAGACCCTCGCCGATCTGATGCAGCCCACCTTTATGGCGCATGTCGTCGACCAAGGCGTCAAAGGCCGGGATACCGGGTTGATCCTGCGGTATGGGGCGATCATGCTGGGGATCGCGGCGGTGGGCGCGGCGGGCGCGGTGATGCGCAACATCCTGGCCAGCCGCACGTCCCAGGTCATCGGCAAAGAGCTTCGCGGGGAACTGTACCGGAAGGTCCAGACGCTCTCCTTTGAGAATATCGACCGCCTGCAGCCGGCTTCCATCATCACGCGCATCACCAACGATGTCACACAGATCCAGAACTTCATCAACGGCAGCATGCGCATCATGATGAAGGTGCCCATCATCTGCATCGGCGCGGTGGTGCTGATCATCACGCAGACGCCGCGGCAATTCCCCGTGATGGCGGCCATCCTGGCCGTTTCCGCCGTTTTGATTGCGGCGAACATGAAGCTTGGGTATCCCCGGTTCGGCAGGCTTCAAAGGAGGCTGGACAAGCTGAACGCCGTTAGCCGCGAGTTCCTGTCCTCCATCCGCGTGGTCAAAGCCTTCGGCGCCGAGGAGCAGGAGGGCGAAAAGTTCGCCGAGGCGGCCGGCGCTTTCGCGGGCGCGGGCATTTCCGCCATGCGCGTTCTGGCGGTCTTCTCGCCGCTCATCAACCTGACGGTCAATCTGGGCATCATTCTCCTGCTATGGCTTTCGCGCGCGCAGGACGCCGGCCAGATCGGCAGGCTCATGGCCTCGGTCAACTACATGACGCAGGTACTCTTTTCGCTCGGCATGGTGTCGATGATCCTCAACACCGCGGTGCGCGCCACCGCGTCGTCCGAGCGCGTTCAGGAAATTCTGAGCGAGGAGCCCGCGCAGCGGGAGCCTTCACGGCCGCTGTCATTTGACATCCGGGGGGAAATCGCCTTCAAGGGCGTTTCCTTCACGTATGCGGGCACGTCAAGGGCGGCTGTCGAGGATTTAAGCTTTGCCGCGCACGCGGGGGAAACCGTCGGCATCATCGGCCCGACGGGTTCCGGAAAGACCACGCTGATCAACCTGGTCCCCCGCTTTTACGACGCGACAAAGGGACAGGTGCTGGTGGACGGGCGGGACGTCACGCAGATCGAACCGGACGCGCTGCGCCGGGCGATTGCCGTGGCGCCGCAAAAAGCGCTGCTGTTTTCAGGCACCGTTGCCGAGAACCTGCGCTGGGGCAATGAGCGGGCAACGGACGAGGAGATCCGCTCCGCCGCGAGGATCGCCTGCGCCGAAGCGTTTGTGTCGGGCTTTCCAGACGGCTTTGACACCGACCTTTCGCAGGGCGGCGTGAACCTCTCGGGAGGCCAGCGGCAGCGCCTGTCCATCGCGCGCGCCCTGCTCAGGCGGCCGCGCATCCTCATTTTGGACGACTGCACCAGCGCGCTGGACGCGTCGACGGAGGCCAAGGTGCTCAGCGGGCTTCGCACGGAGGCCAAGGGCATGACGGTCCTTTTGATCAGCCAGCGCATCTCGACCGTCATGCGCGCGGACAGAATCCTATGCCTTCAGGACGGCCGGCTGCGCGGGTTCGGCACGCATCGGGAATTGATGGAAAGCTGCGCGGAATACCGCGCGATTTACGCCTCGCAGATCGGAGGTGAGGAGGTTGGCTAACAAGGAGATGACGCCTCCCCCGGGGCGGCAGTTTGGCGGCATGCGGCACGGCGTGCCGGGAATCAAGCCGAAGGACATGCGGGGCACCCTGCGCAGGCTCTGGGAGATGACCGAGGGGCACCGCCAGGGCCTCGGCCTAATCCTGCTGCTTTCCGCGCTCGCTTCCGCGTCCACGATCCTTTCGCCGCTGCTCATCGGCAGCGCGGTCAACCGCATCGACGCGGGCCATTTCGCGCTGTGGATCTTCGGCCTGCTCCTTTTGCTCTATGGGACGGACTGGCTGGTGCGGTTCCTCCAGCAGTTCCTCATGGCGTCCATCGGACAGCGGATCATCCTGCACATCCGCGTGTCCCTGTTTTCGGCGATGAAGAAGCTGCCGCTGTCCTTCTTTGACAAACGGCAGCACGGGGAATTGATGAGCCGCCTGACAAACGATGTGGACAACATCAGCACAACCCTCTCCGATTCCCTGTCCCAGCTCATGGTGTACATCTTTACGATTCTGGGCGTGTTCGGCATCATGCTTTCCCTGAACGCTTTGCTGACATGCGTGGCGTCGGTGTCGGTGGTGCTGGTCTTTCTCCTCACCAAAACCGTCACCAAGCGCACGCGCAAGCTGTTTGCCAAGCAGCAGGCGATTCTCGGCAGGCTCAACGGCCAGGTGGAGGAAAGCGTGTCGGGGCTGTACATGGTCAAGGCGTTTTGCCGCGAGCAGCGGATGATCGACGCGTTTGAGGACAACAACGAACGCTTCCGCGCCGTCTCCACGCGCGCGCTGATCTGGTCCGGATACCTGATGCCGATCATGAACGTCATCAACAACCTGACCTATGTCGGCATCGCCGTCGTCAGCGGTATCCTGGCGGCGCGAGGCGCGATCACGGTCGGCATGATCTCCAGCTTCCTGCTCTATTCCAGGCAGTTCGCGCGCCCCTTTGTCGATATCGCGAACATCTACAACAACTTTCAGACCGCTGTCGCGGGCGCGGAGCGCGTCTTTGAGGTGTTCGACGAGCAGCCCGAGCCCTCCGACGCGCCCGACGCCCTGCCGCTTAAGGCGCCTCGCGGCGACATTGTGTTTGAACACGTCACGTTCGGCTATTCGCCGGACAAGCCGATCCTCAAGGACCTGAGCCTGACCGTCCCCACCGGCAAGCGCGTCGCCATCGTCGGCCCCACCGGCGCGGGGAAAACGACGATCATCAACCTGCTGACGCGCTTTTATGACGTGAGTGGCGGCAGGATCCTGCTGGACGGGCACGACCTGCGCGCCTACCGGATGCGGGATCTTCGCCGGGCGTTCGGCGTCGTGCTGCAGGACACGTCCCTGTTCGGCATGAGCGTGCGCGACAACATCGGCTACGGAAACGCGGACACGCCGCTTGAAAAAATACAGGCGGCCGCGGTCACGGCGGGCGCGGATCCATGGATCCGCAGGTTGCCGAAGGGGTACGACACCGTGCTCACGCAGGGCGGCGCGGCGCTGAGCCAGGGCGAGAGGCAGCTGCTGACCATCGCCCGGGCGGTTTTGGTGGACGCGCCCATCCTGATCCTGGACGAGGCCACCAGCTCCGTGGACACCGTGACCGAGCAAAAGATACGCAAGGCCATGCTCGCCATTACCAAAGGCCGCACCTCCTTCATCATCGCGCACCGCCTGTCCACCATCCGCGATTCCGACATCATCGTCGTGATCGAGGACGGCCGGATCGCCGAACAGGGCACGCACGATGAGCTCATGGCCCGAAACGCCTCCTATGCGTCGATGTACCGCACGCAGCTCGGCCTGGACGAGCCGAACATGTCCCTGCCCCGTACGCAGGCGTATGCGCGGGCCCAAAGCAACACCCCTTGAAAACGCGGGGTTTTCAAGGGGTGTCCGCCGGATCGCACGGCGGGGCTTCAACGCGGAGCCTTTTTCCTTCGGCCAAAGCGCCCGTTTTCGCGCAAATCGGGCGCTTTCCGCCTCCGCGCGGCCTATGCCCTTTGTAAATCGAGCAGTTCCCTCGCGCGCGCCGGCGTCGCGATTTTTCGCCCGGCCAGCGTGGCGATCTGCACGGCGCGCCTGACGAGGGATTCGTTGGTAGCGAGCACGCCCTTTTCCATCAGCACATTGTCCTCCAGGCCTACGCGGACGCCGTCCGCGCCGAGGGCCAGCGCCGCCAGCAAAACGGGCATGTGCGCCTTGCCGATGCCGGTGGCGCTGAACGTACAGTCGGGTGGCAGCAGGGAGCGCAGGAACATCAGGTTTTCGATCGTGCCCGAAAGGCCGCCGGCCGCGCCGAGCACCAACTGAAAGTTGCACGGCGCCTTCAGCACGCCCTTTTTGATGTAGTATTTGGCGTTTTCCACCATGCCGCCGTCGAAAATCTCCAGCTCGGGCTTGATGCCGTGCGCCTGCGTGAAATACCCCAGCTTTTCCAAAAAAGCCGGGGAGTTCAGGAACACGTCGTTGTGCATCCAGTTCATGCTCCCGCAATCGTACGAGCACATTTCAGGGCGCAGGCGCGCGAGGTGCGCCAGGCGGATCTCGTCCGTCATCCCCAGCGCACCGGAGGTGGTCAGGTTCAGGACGATATCCACGCCGTTCCTTTTCATTTCCGCCCGGATGTGCTCCACAAGCTCGCAGAAGGTGTCGGTATCCATCGTGCCGACGCCCTGCGCGTCGCGCGCGTGGATGTGCGCCACGGCCGCGCCCGCCTTTGCGCAGGCAACGACGTCCGCGGCGATTTCCTCTTTGGTGAAGGGGACGAAGGGGTTGTCCTTCTTCATCGGCCACGCGCCGGTCAGGGCCACGGAGATCACCAGTTCGTTCATATCCGCCACCTCCGGTGTGTTGCGTTCAATCGGTGGGATGCACAGCTACTTGAGCATGCCGCCGCTGACGACAAGGCATTCCCCGGTGATAAAGCCGGCGTCGTCGCTTGATAGGAAGCTGACCGCGGCGGCGACCTCCTCCGGTTTCCCCATCCGCTTCATGGGGATGTTCGCGACAAACGCCTTCTTGGCGTCCTCGGGGACCGCGTCAAACATCTCGGTGTCAATCGCGCCGGGCGCGACGCAGTTGGCGGTGACGTTCTTGGCCGCTCCCTCCTTCGCGACGGTTTTCGTCAGGCCGATCAGGCCGGCCTTTGACGCGGCATAGTTCGCCTGCCCGGGATTGCCAAAGGCGCTGGTCGAGGAAATGTTGACGATGCGGCCGTATCCCCTCTCCCGCATGTGGGGCATCAGCTCGCGGCAAAAATAGTACGGCCCGGACAGGTTCACGTCGAGCACGGCCTGCCATGCCTCCAGGTCCATTTTGTGCAAAATCTTATCCCTTGTAATGCCCGCGTTGTTGACCAGGATGTCGATCACGCCAAAGCGAGTAAGCGCTTGCGCCACCGCGGCCTGCACCTGCTCCGGCTTTGACACGTCGCAGGCGATGGCCAGGCACTTGTCCGGGCCAAGCTCCGCGGCCGTTTCATTGACCATGGCCCCATTGGAATCGATGAGGGCCACGCCGGTAACGCCGTCGCTCAGCATCCGCTTCACGATGGCCCGCCCGATGCCCCTGGCCGCCCCCGTCACCAGCGCGATTTTTCCCTGCAAACTTCCCATGCCGGCTCTCCTCCTTGATCCTTCGCACAGTGTATGCCATCTACCTTCATGAAACCGATCGTCCATAGCGTAACTGTAACATCGCCCATTCGGAATGTCAAGCAATAATACTCTATAAACCCATCAAATAATCGCCATTGACGGAACGGGAGAAAATATGTATAATTCCGGCAGGGTATCTCCCCATTCCGAAAGGAGAGGGAATGCGCCGGATACGGGCTTACATGCCGATCATCCTAATAAGGGGGCAATGGTATGCAGGAAAAAGTCCGCACACCCGTCATCGTCGCGTACGGCCGCAGCGCGGTGGGGAAAGCCATCAAGGGGAGCTTGGCCGCGACACACCCGGTCGATTTTGCCGCGCAGGTGCTGCGCGGCGTGCTGCTGCGCGTTCCCGCGCTGGACCCGGGCCGGATCGACGACCTCATCGTCGGCTGTTCCATGCCCTTTGGCAAACAAGGCATCAACATGGCCCGGCTCATCGCGCTGCGCGCGGGCCTTCCGCATTGCGTTCCCGCGCAGACCGTCAACCGCTTCTGTTCGTCGGGCCTTCAGACCATCGCCACCGCGGCGAACGCCATTTCGGCGGGCGAGGCGGACATCCTCGTGGCCGGCGGCGTGGAGCAAATGCAGCAAAGCACCATGCGGATGAACCCGGACGATTTTGACCCCGTGCTTTCGGACGCCGAGCCCGGCGCCTATCTCCCCATGGGCCAGACGGCGGAAAACGTCGCCGCGCGGTTTTGCGTACCCCGCAGGGCGATGGACGATTTCGCGGCGGAAAGCCACCGGCGCGCCGCGCTGGCGCAGGAGAGGGGGTACTTTCAGGAGGAAATCGTCCCTGTGGAGATCTTGGATCCCGCGGGCGTCCGAAGGGTTTTTGCCGCGGACGAATGCATCCGCAAGGGCTCGACGCCCGAAAAGCTTTCGGAGCTGAACCCCGTGTTTGTGAAGGATGGAACGGTCACGGCGGGCAACGCGTCCCAGATGAGCGACGGCGCGGCCTTCGCCGTGCTGACAAGCCTGCAAAAGGCCGCCGAGCTTGGGCTGAGACCCGTCGCGCGGCTTTTGGGGTATACCGTTTCGGGGGTGGACCCGCAGATCATGGGCATCGGGCCCGTCAAGGCTGTCCCCAAGCTGATGCGCCGGCTGGGGCTTCGGTTGTCCGACATGGACGCGATCGAGCTGAACGAGGCGTTTGCCGCGCAGGCGCTGGCGTGCATCAGCCAGCTGGACATGGACGCGCAAAAGGTAAACCCGAACGGCGGCGCGATCGCGCTGGGGCACCCGCTCGGCGCGACGGGCGCGATCCTCGCCTGCAAGCTGCTCGGCGAGCTTTCGCGGCGGGAAGGCCGGTACGGGCTGGTGACCCTCTGCATCGGCGGCGGCATGGGCGCGGCCGCGGTATTTGAAAAAATGTAGCTTGATTCGGGCACGGGCCTTCCGAAAGCCCTGCCGGGCGCTTTCATTTCGACTGGTTCATCATCTCGGCAAAGTCTATCTTTTTTCCGCTCAGCGCGGCGCCGGCGATCGGGCTCAATTGAGGGTCCGCGCTGGCGTTGCTCAGGTATTCCCCCTGCATCATCAGGTGCCTTCGGTAATGCCCCGGCGGAATCATGACGTGCTTGGTGAACACGCGGTTGAAATGGGTCAGGTTCACAAAGCCCGTCTCGCGGCTGATCTCGGCCAGGGACATGCCGGTAAAGGTGAGCAGTTCCACGGCTTTTCGCACGCGGATGACCATGAGGCACTCAAAGATGGTGAGCGACGTTTCCTCCTTGAACCGGCGGCTCAGGCAGCTTTTCTTGACATCGGCATGCGCGACGATGTCCCCTAGGGAGAGCTGGCGCGTGTAGTGATCCTCCAGGAAGCGGATGGTTTTGCGCACCGGCTCGGAATAGGCCGTGACCTCGATGTACTTGGAGGGCGCGTTCTTTTTGCGCCGGGAATCGACGCTGAGCTTATAGAGGATGGAATACAGATAATTGACCATGATTTCCTCGGAAAACGGGGTCAGGTTCTCGTTTTCCTCCAGGATGGCGGAAAAGAGCATGCCGGTGAACTCGTCTTTTTCCTTGAAAACGCCCGCGTCATGGCACAGCGCCTTATCGGTTTTTGACAGGGTCGTGAACTTGACCTCATAATAATACCCGTCTTCCCGCTGGGTCAGCATCAGGGAATGGACGCTGTTGTAGGGGATGAGCACGGTATCCCCTGGCCGGGCGACAAAGGTTTCACCGTCCACCACATAGGTAAACTCACCCTTTAAAATATGGTTGAGCTGATAATACGGGTGGTAATGGGGCTTGAAAATCCCCTCGCTTTTCAGTTGGGAGACGCAGGACATCAGGATCACGATTCTGTTTTGCATGGAAACCTCGCTCTAAGGTGGAGCGTCTTTGCATCCGGCGCACCGTTCCTCCCGGGCAAACGCGCCATGCTCCACACGCACAGACAAAACTATACCGCAAACGCATTGGAAAAGCAAACGAAAAAAGAACAGAGTCATAAGTCCAAAGCCGTGTTTCCGGCCGCCGTATCGCCCGAAAAGCGGGGCAGGGGCCGCGCCGTGACCCCTGCCCGCCCTTCGTTTTCCGTTACGCCGCCTGTTGTTTGGCAACCACCGCTTCCACCTTGGTCGCCTTGGCGTTCGCGCGGCGCTGGAGCACCTCGAGCCAAATGGCGATGAGCAGGATGCCGCCCTTGATCACCATCTGCCAGAAATCGTTCACGCCCATGATGGTCAGGCCGTTGAACAGGACGTTGAGCACCAGGACGCCCAGCATGGCGTTCAGGATCTTGCCCATGCCGCCGCCCAGGAGCACGCCGCCGAGGACGCACGCGGTGATGCAGTCAAACGCGAAGGTGCCGCCGGTCGAGGCGATGGCCGTCATGGTGCGCGACATATGGATGATGGTCGCCGCGCCGATGAAGCAGCCGGCCACGGCCTGCACCATGATGTTATATTTCTTGACGGGGATGCCCGCCAGGTACGCGGCCTCACGGTTCGCGCCGATGGCGTAGGTATACCGCCCGAAATACGTCTTGCCGAGGATGAACGCGGACAGGAGCGCGCTGGCGGCAAAAACCAGGATGATGCTCGGGACCTGCCCGAAGATCAGTGTCTGCGAAATGGCCTTGAAGCCGTTTGGGAAGCCGTACAGGGAGCTGGCGCCCGTCATCAGGTAGCAGATGCCGGTCCAGACATACATCATCGCCATGGAAATGACGAACAGATAGGTGTTGAGAAGCTCCGTCAGGATCGCGTTGATGGCGCCGGTGGCCGCGCCCAGGAAAAGCGCCACCAGGACCACGAGCCAGACCGGGGAGCCGCTCAGCAGCATTTGGCCGCAGATCAGCGAGGTGAAGGCAACGCGGGAGCCGATGGAGATATCGGTCTGGCCCGTGATGAGGATCATCGTCACGCCGCAGGAGAGAACGCCCAGGACGCTGGCCTGCTTTAAGATGTTGAACATCACGGTCGTGGTGGCGAACCGGGTGGGCGCCAGCGCCGTAAAGAGCAGGATAAGGGCCGCCAGCAGGGCAAACATTCCGTACTTTTTCCAAAAAACCATAAACTTGTCCATGCGCTCATCCCCTTACCGTTTCAATTTCAAACCCCGAAGCAAGCGTCAGGATCCGTTCCTGATCAAATTCCTCCCGTTCCAGGATGCCCATCTGCCGCCC
>CAZUIA010000002.1:0-41160 GCA_964620835.1 uncultured Oscillospiraceae bacterium | reverse complement strand
TCATCCGCATGATGGTTGGCCGCGTGATCTATGAGCAGCCCAAGGAAAAAAGCGCCGTGCCGGCCGGGGCGCCTATTATGATGGAGGTAAAGGATCTCAGGTCCCGCGACGTGAAGGGCGTGTCGTTCGTCCTTCACAAAGGGGAGATCCTCGGCGTCGCAGGGCTCATGGGCGCGGGCAGGACCGAGATGGCCCGGCTCATCTGCGGCGCGGACAGGCGCGACGGCGGCGAAATCTACGTAAACGGCCGAAGGGCGCTGATCAAAAGCCCGAGCGACGCGGTCGCGGCGGGCATCGGCTACCTGTCGGAGGACCGAAAGCAGTTCGGCCTGTGCCTTTCGCTGTCGGTGGCCAACAACGTGGCGCTGGCGAGCCTTGAAGAATTTTCCGGCGCCCTGACCGTGGACGACCGGAAGGTACGCCAGGTGGCGCATGAATACCGCGAGCGGATCAACATCAAGACCCCGACGGTCGACACCCGGGTGCTGAGCCTGTCCGGCGGCAACCAGCAAAAGGTGGTGCTCGCCAGGTGGTTGGTGCGAAACTGCGACATCCTCATTTTCGACGAGCCGACGCGCGGCATCGACGTGGGTGCCAAGAATGAGATCTATAAGCTGATGAACCAGCTTGCCAAGGCGGGCAAGTCCATCATCATGATTTCCTCGGAAATGCCCGAGCTGCTTCGCATGAGCGACCGCATCCTCGTCATGTGCGAGGGCGAAAAGACGGGCGAAATGCCGATCGAGGAAGCCACGCAGGAAAGGATCATGGCGCTGGCCGCGCCGCGCGCATAGCAAGGCGCGCATCACGCCGCACGCATAGGAGGAGTACGATGGAAAACGGAACGCCCCAAACCCTTGTCGAGCGCAAGCGGTTTGACATGCAAAAGCTGCTCGCCCCGGCGGCGCTGGTGATCCTGTATCTCTTTTTCTCGATCTTTGGCAAAAACTTCTTTTCGACCTATACGCTGAAAACGATCCTTGAATCGTCTTATTTCATCGGATTCATGGCCTTTGGCGTGACGTTCATCATCATCACGGGCGGCATTGATCTGTCGATCGGCACGGTGATGATGTGCGCCTCGGTGATCGGCGGCGTGGCGTTCAGCGCCTGGCACTGGCCGCTGTGGCTTTCGCTTTGCGTGGTGCCGCTGGTGGGGCTTTTGTTCGGCCTGCTCAACGGGCTGATGGTCGCCAAGCTCAAGCTTCCGCCGTTCATCGCCACCCTGGGCACGATGCTGGTCTCGCAGGGGTTTGGGTCGATCGTATCGAAGGTGCAGACCCAGCGCTACCCGACGGTCGGCTCGGAGAATGAGTGGTTCAAGAGCGTGTTCTTTCGGACGGGCCAGTTCCCCATCGGCGCGGTGTACCTGGCGGCGGTGTTTCTCCTGGCCGCGTTTTTGCTGAACAAGACGCGCTTTGGCCGCTACGCGTTCGCCATCGGCTCCAACGAGGAGGCGGCCCGCCTTTCGGGCGTGAAGGCGGACCGGTGGAAGATCCTCGCCTACACGGTGTGCGGCCTGTTCAGCGGGTTGGCGGGCATCTTTTACGCGGCGACCTATACGACCGCCATCCCCGGCACCGGCAACGGCCAGGAGCTCAACGCCATCGCGGGCGTCGTCATCGGCGGCACGTCCATGGCGGGCGGCGCGGGCACGATGGTCGGCACGCTCATCGGCGTGTTCATCATGTCCACGCTCAAGACGGGCCTTGCGTCCCTGGGCCTGCAGGCGCACTGGCAGACGTTTGTCACCGGGTTTGTCGTCATCGGCGCGGTGCTGCTGGATAACGCCAGAAACCGGGCCGCCACCCGGGTCAGGATGCCCGGCAAGCCGTCTAAATAGGGTTTTAGGCGCGCAGGCGCTTAAAATATATCAACTACGGGAGGTACAACCATGAGGAAATTTTTCTCTCTCGCGCTGGCGTTGGTGCTCGTGCTTTCCTGCGTCGCAGTTGCGTCCGCGGAAAAGCCGATGTATGTCTCCGTCATCTCCAAGGGCGAGCAGCATCAATTCTGGCAAACCGTCCGCCTGGGCTGCGAGGACGCCGCGAAAGCATACGGCGTGGACATGTTCTACTACGGCCCGCCCAGCGAGTCGGACATCGCGCTACAGGTTGAGGCGCTGAAGGCCGAAATGGCCAAGGGCCCCGCCGCGCTGGCGCTGGCCGCGCTGTCGACCGACTCGGTCATGGCCGAGCTGCAGGAGTGCGTCGAGAAGAACATCCCGGTCATCGGCTTTGACTCCGGCGTCCCGAACGCGCCCGAGGGGGCCATTCGGGCCACCGCCTCCACGAACAACCAAAATGCCGCCGCGCTGGCCGCGGAGGAGCTGTTCAAGCTGGAGGGCTTCAAGGACAAGCTGGCCGCCGCCACGGCGGACAAGCCTGTCGTCATCAGCGTGCTGTCGCAGGACGCGACGAGCGAATCCGTCACCGGCCGCACCACCGGCTTCGTCAACAAGATGAAGGAGCTGGCGGGCGAGGTGGGCACCGTGGCCGTGAAGGGCCATGACCTGTGGGCCGCTCCGGCGGACGGCGCGACGATCGTGATCCACGTCGAGGTATCCGCCACGACGAACACGACCGACGTGGTCAACGCTGCGAACGCTTTGCTGAACATGGACAACCTGCTGGCGATCTTCTGCTCCAACGAAGGCACGGTGAACGGCCTGCTGGCCGCCACGGCGGACGGCTCGGAATTCGCCGAGGGCGCGCGCTTTGCGGACGTGCTCGTGGCGGGCTTTGACGCGGGCGCCGCGCAGAAGAACGCGATCCGCCAGGGCTGGTTTGTGGGCTCCGTCACGCAGGACCCGTACCGCATCGGCTACCTAGCCGTTGAGCTGGCCGTCAAGGCCGCGCAGGGCGAGGAAGTCGCGGACGTGGACACCGGCGCGCAGTGGTACACCGCCGCCAACATCGAAGATCCCGACATCGCCCGTCTCGTGTACGATTGATCGAGGGGTAGGGGAGGAGAGCCGCCCGGCAAAGGGCGGCTCTCTTTTTTCCGTATTTCCATAGTATAAAGGACAGATTGAAACGGAGATGGAAGCGGTATGTGGTTCTTCTTTGCGGTGTTATCGTCCCTCTTTGCCGCCGCGACCTCCATCCTGGCGAAGATCGGCATCAGCGGTGTGCATTCCAGCCTGGCTACGGCCATTCGTACGGTCGTGGTGGTCGTGATGTCGTGGGGGATGGTGTTCCTGACGAACGCGCAGGGCGGCCTTGCCGAAATCAGCAGGCGAAGCTGGCTCTTTCTGGTTCTGTCCGGCATCGCCACGGGCGCTTCCTGGCTGTGCTACTACAAGGCGCTGCAGCTGGGCGAGGTGTCCAAGGTCGTGCCGGTCGACAAGCTCAGCGTGGTCATCACGCTGATTCTGGCATACGCGTTTTTGCACGAGCAGTATACCGTTAAGTCCATCCTTGGCGCCGCGCTGATTGCGGTGGGAACGCTTGTCATGATCCTGTGACGGGGATTTCGCCGCGGCAGGCCATTGCAAGCGCACCCTTTTCCAAAACAAAGCCAGGCCGGAATTTCTCCCGGCCTGGCTTCGGAACTTTATGATGAGGGGGTGGTATCCCATTGGGATTCAATCAGTTGATGACCTGGCCGGTTAGCTTCTTCCAGCCCTCGCGGATGGCCTTCTGATGCTGGACGCCGTAGTTCGGGTCGTTCTTGGAGACCTCGTCCATGTCGCGCAGGAAGTGAACGCACAGGTGGCCGTCAAAGTTGTTGTTGGCGATTCCGCCCGACAGGTGCGCCACATTGTGCATCGTGGCAAACGACCAGCTGCCGGAGGGGAGCTGCACCCAGACGACCTTCGGGGTCCAGGTGGTCACATTGCCAAACGCCGCGTTCATGTACAGCGTGTCCTCCGCCGTCAGCGGCTCGGAGTCGCAGTGCCTGCCCAGGGACATCGCGCGAAGCTTCCAGCCGTAGCCGGTGGCCGGGTCGTACACCTGCAGGATGCTGCCGTTTTTGAGCGACGGCTTTACCTGGTTGAACCAGTGCAGCAGCTTGACGGACGAAGCGGAGGGGCCGCTGATCTTGCCGGGGGCATTGCTTTGGGAAGAACCGCCGGACGAACCCGCCGCCGCGGCGCTTTCGCTGTACAGCTTGCTGAGCGTTGCGCTGCCCGCGACGCCGTCCGCCGCAAGCTTGTGCGCCTTTTGGAACTGGACAACCGCCTTCTGTGTCTCGGTGCCGAAGTATCCGGTCGCGCTGGCGGACAGATAGCCAAGGCTCTTGAGCTTCTTCTGCATGGTCGTCACGGCGCTGGACTTCATGCCATACTTGAGCGTGTCGTACTTTTGCATCGATTCCGATCCGCTGGTGGAGCTTGCGCCGTTGGCCTTGGCGCTGCTGGCGAAAAGCTGCTGCTGCGTGCCGGCCCCGGCGATGCCGTCGACCTTCAGGTTATGCAAGGCCTGGAATTTTTCCACCGCCGCCTTGGTCGCCGATCCGTAATAGCCGGTCGCCTTCGTATCCAAATACTTCAGCGCGATCAGGCGCTCCTGAAGCTTCTTGACCTCGTTGTTGGTCATGCCGGCCTTGAGGGTCGTATAGGATGCGGTGGCTGTATCGGACGGCTTTTCGGCGGGAGCCGTCGTTCCCTGCGCGGTCTTGGCGCCGTTTGAATACAGCAGGTTCTGCGTTACCTTGCCGGCCTTGCCGTCCGCGGTCAGGCTGGAGAGCTTCTGGAACGCGACGACCGCCTTTTCGGTATCCGCGCCAAAGATGCCGTCCGCCTTGCCGGACAGGTAGCCAAGCTCAATCAGGCGCGCCTGCAGCGATTTGACGTCCTCGCCGCGGTCCCCCAGGCGGAGGGTCTGGCTGGAAGGGACGGCTGTCGGCGCGGCCGTCGCATTCGTTGTGGGCGAAGAGGCCGAGGGCGCCGCGTCCACCGTCTGCCCGGTCGCGGCCTTGGCCGTGTCGCCAAAGAGGATACGCTGCGTTTCGCCGCCGGCAATGCCGTCGGCCTTCATATTGTTTGTCTTCTGAAAGCTGATCACGGCATCGAGCGTGCTCTTGCCAAACTTACCGTCCGGGCTGCCGGTCATATAGCCCAGCGTAATGAGCCGGTCCTGCAGCTCCTTGACGTATGGGTTTTCGTCGCCTTCCTTCAGCGGGTAATAGCCGCTTCTGGTGAGGTCCATCAGGTAGTCGGTGCTCACATAGCCCGTATGGCCCAGATAGGTCGTCTTGCTCCATCCGCCGCTTCTTCCCAAAATGGGCAGCTCTGCGCCGCCCGGCACGACGACGAGCGTATCCGATTTGCTGTTGGCTTCCTTGCGCAGGCGAAGATCGCAGCGCGTCACCCGTGTCTGTTCCGCAACCGCAAAGGGCGTCAGAGCGGCCAACAGGATGGCCAGTGCCACCATACACACACAGATGCGTTTCATCATAAGAATAAGCCCTCCCTCAGTTGGGTTAAGGCCATTATAGGACTGAATATGTCGAATGTCAAGCGCTTTTGTAATATTTTCTTCACAAATATGGTGTATTTATTGCGTTGCGTTCCATATCTTGTAACATATAACGGATCTTACCAACTGGGTACGCGCACCGGATGAGGTCGCTTGGCGAGGTGGCGGCGTTTCATGTGGATCGCGGAAGGATCGATCTTTCGGCGGGGGCGTTTTCGCGCTGTGCCAAAATGATGAGCTTGTCGAGCCGCTGACTGATCTGCAACGCCGCTTCTTTATCGCCAAGCATATACAACTCCTCCATCTGTTTCCGCAGTTCCTCCATGCGCGCGTCAAGGTTTGTCATGTTTCCCCTCCGTTTTCTCTTTCTCTACAGTATCATACAGAACCTTATAAATTTGTGCAAGGGGGAAAGAATGTCGAACTATGTCAAAACGGGACAGTTTTTGCACGCCTTGCGTTTTTCTCAAAAATTGTATACAATAACATTTCAGTGGGAACGCAACCGCGGTTTGGTCCGTTTAATTGAAGACAGGGTGCGGATAATCGCGCCCGTTTTGACTCAAACTGCTGAAGAAAGCGTTCCTATGCCCGAAGCGAAGATTCTTTTCCAAAAGATGCAAGAAACGGAAAGGCTTACGCGTTTCAATAATGGCAAGCAAAGGCGGTGTAGCCGGGATGCCCAACGCGCCCGAGGCGAGCGAACTCTTTGAAAGGCTATACAGCCAATACGCAGACGACGTTCTTCGGGTTTCGTACTTCTATCTCGGAGACCGCCAGAAGGCCGAAGATGTTTGCCAGGACGTGTTTTTGCGGCTCTTGACCCGTGCGCCGGACATTCAGCCCGGGCATGAAAAGGCCTGGCTTTTGAAGGTGGCGCTCAACCGCTGCAGGGATTTGTGGCGGGCCGCCTGGGTCAAGCGCGTGGTGCTCGGTTCCCCGTTTGACTGCATTCCCGCACCCGACGACATCGATTTTCGAACCGAAAAGGCGGACTTGATGGAGGCTGTCTCCAAATTGTCCCCATCGTTTAAAGAAGTCATTCTGCTCCACTATTACCAAGGGTTTGGCATCGCGGAGATCGCCGTCATGCTGGACCTGCCCGAGGGGACCATCTCCAGCCGGCTCTCCCGCGCAAGAAAGAAGCTGGAAACCATGCTGAAGGGAGGTGAGAATCAGTGATCGACGTGGAAACGCTCCGGCCGACAGCGGACGAAATGCTCAGCGGCCTCAAAACGGACGGAGCGATGCGATCGCGCATCCTCTTTAAGGTGCAGGCTGTCGAAAAGCTGCCGCAAATCGCCGGCGAAATGCTGGGAGGCCTGCGCGCGACCTCCGCGCTGCGCCACCGGATTCTCGTAGCGGCCGATCGCAAGCGTGCCGCGCTGACACCTGTTTTTCGGCCTTCCGCTCGCCCCGCATTTTCGCGCCTTACGCCCGCCATGGGCATGGCGCTGGTGCTGGCGCTGATGATTGGGCTCGGGATCCTGCACGGCGGGCCGCCGCTCGTGGCGGGGATGCCGGGAGGGGAGACGGTTCTGGGCGCTGGGTCGCTGGGCGCGCAGGGTGTCGCGCCGACGTACACGCCCCTTTGGGCGGGCCAGGGCGCAAACCCCCCGATTATCGGCATCAACGGGCGGTATTACCGGATGCTCAACACCCCGGTCGCCGCTTCCTCCTCGCTGGTGGACTCGGTCATCTATGAGGTGCAGGAGTTTACCGAGGAGCCCTCGCTGAAAAAGCCCGTCGGCGCGGTATCCAACATCGCCCAGGTGGGCGCGAAGATCTACTCGATCAAGGGCCTGTCGTCCAAGACCGCGTGCCTGGCCGAGGTGGACGGCGCGCTTCGGGTTTTCCAGCGCGTGGGCTACGCGTCCGAAACGCTGGTGGGCACGGAAATGTTTGAGGACACGTTCGGCGTATACGGCCAGGTGGAGATGCTGGAGCTGTCCGGCGCGGGCGTGATCAAGGACAAAAGCCGCGCCAACGAGCTGATTTACTGCATTTCCGAATTCGCCGTGCAGGGCGACGGGACGCCCGAGGGCAGCCAGGCGCTGACGGTATACCTGGAAAACGGCCTGTCCCTGCAGCTCATGGTGCAGGATGAGACCCTAATCGGCTGCGGCGCGTGGACCTGCCCGGAATTCTTTGCCGAGTTTCAGGACGCCCTGCTGCAGGAATGATCCGCGCGGCAACCTGAACGGATCGGGCGATACGCTACAGGGGAAGAAGGGGTTGCCGCACAAAGCGGGAGTGACCCCGAAAAGTTAGGCAATGCTTTGGATCGGGCAGCGCAAAGGGCCTGCAGCCTGTGCAGAACGGGCGGCAGGCCCTTTGGGTTAGCCCTGCAGCGGCAGCAATGGTCGAGATAAACCATGGAGACCGTTTTCCCAATTCTGTATAGATTTTGAAGCTGCGGTAGAATCCACAGATGGAAAATACCTGCGCGTCAAATACCGATGCACCCAAAGCGAAAAGCGACGACACGGCACGGAAAAGAAACGACGCGGCGGCGCATTTCTGCTTGCAATTCACATCCATTCGCCGCCGCGCCTTTTGCGCTTCCGTCCGCTTACCTCAGCGCCTTGTCCAGCGCCTCCTGCGCAATTTCCCACGCCTCATCCAGCGCATCCTGCGCCGGGACGCCCTCGACCTCCACCAGGTCCGTGGCGATGCGCAGCGCGTCAAAGATCGCGTTGCCGGTAGGATCCAGGATGGTCGGGATGCCGATCTCGGACGCCTGCTTGAGCGGCACGAGAACCTGCGGGTTCTCCTCCGCGTACGCCTTGAAGTCCGGATCCTCCTGGGCAGAGTTGCGCACCGCGATATAGCCCGTGGACATGGACCAGCGCGCGGTGTTTTTCGCGTTGGTCAGGAAGGTGACAAAGTCAAACGCGCCCTGCTTGGCCTCTGCCGGCGCGCCCGCGAGGATGACCAGCTGCGTCGCTTCCACGACCGCGGCCCCCGGGTTTCCGCCCATGCCCGGCTGAATGTGCGCGGCAATGCGGCTGAAGTCGAGGTCGCCCTGGTCGCCGGCCGAGCCGGTGTAGCCCGCCGCCCGGCCCTGCATCACATCGTCGATCGTCGCGTACCAGTATTCCCAGCCCTGTCCGGTGGAGTGCACGCGCATGATGCCCTCCTCGTGGATGGCCTTGCGGATCATGTCCCACGCCTCCACCCACTCCGGGCTGTTGACGAGCACCTGCGTGCCGTCGTCTGACAGCAGCTTTCCGCCGTTGGCGTACGCGATGTCCATCAGATTCCAGTAGCCCCACATCGGTTCCCAGCCGTAATAGGTCGTTTTGCCGCTCTCGTCCTTCCTGGTGATCTTGCGCGCCGCCTCGACAAGGCCTTCCCAGGTGTTCAGCGCTTCCTCGGCGTCAATGCCCGCCGCCTCAAAGGCTGCCTTGTCATAGTAGAGCACCTGCGTCGTGCCCTGCAGCGGCATCGCGTAGAGCTTATCGCCGTAGCGGCCCTGCTCCAAAAACGCCTCGATCACGTCCTCGGGCTGGTAGGCTTCGCTCGCGTCGATGTAGGGCTGCACGTTTTCCAGCACGCCCTTGAGCGCCAGGTTGTTGACCTGCCCGTATTCCAGCACCGCCAGCGCCGGCGGGTTGCCCCCCGCGATGGGCGCCTGGATGTTCTGGAACGTCTCCGTGTAGCTGCCCTGCGTGACGCCGATGACCTCATACTTGTCCTGCGACGCGTTGAACTCCGCGATCAGCGCCTGCATCAATTCCCCGGTCGGTCCGCCCAGGCCGTACCAGAATTCGACCTGCACCTTTTCCGCCATTGCCACGCCGCCAAGGCCCAGCAGCATGGCCACCGCCAGCAACACCGATAGTAGCCTTTTCACATCCGTTTCCTCCTTTTCTATTTTGAGCGCTGCCGCCGCGGGAGGCGTTGCCTTCCCGAAAGCCGCGCTGCGGGACAGCCTGAACAGGCGCTTACCCCTTCACGCCCGTGTCGGAAATGCCCTGGATGAACCACTTCTGGCAGACAAAGAACAGGATCATCAGCGGCAGGACGGTGAACGCGGACGCGGCCATGACATACGCCCAACGGATGCCGTACGCACCGCCTTCGATGAAGTACAGGCGAAGGCCCTGCGAAATCAGGTATTTTTCAGGCCGCGTGGTGATGAGCGACGGCCACATGTAGTTGTTGTAGTTGGCGACGAACGACAAAAGCCCCATGGTCACGAACGACGGCTTGGCGATCGGGAACAGCACGTGCCAGAGCGTGTGCCAGTGGCTCGCGCCCTCCGACCAGGCGGCCTCGACCAGGCTTCGGTTCACCTGCAAAAACGCCTGGCGGATCAGGAAAATGCCGAACATGTACACGCAGTTGGAAACGATCAGGCCGGTGTAGGAATTTAGGAGGCCCATCCTCGCCAGGATGATGTACGCGGGCACATAGGTCGCGGCCGCCGGCAGCATGTTCGTCGCCATGATCACGGTGAACAGCGCGCTTTTGCCGCGAAAGCGAAGCTGCGTGAGCGCATAGGCAATCATCGCGGTGTTGAGCACCTGCAAGGCGACAATGCCGAGCGCGGTCAGAAGCGAATTGAAAATGTACTTGCCAAAGGGCGCGCCCCGGTAGGCCGCGGCAAAGTTTCCCCACTCCCAGGTCTTTGGAAACAGGCGCGGCGGGAATTCGCGCACCGCCTCGTTTGTTTTCAGCGCGCTGGAGAGCATCCACAAAAATGGGAACGCCATCGCAAACGTCAGCAGGATCAACAGCGCCTGCAGCGCGATCTGCCTGGCTCCGCGAAGGCCGCCGTGGCGGACGGCCCCTCCTTGCGTGCTTCCCTTGCGGCTTATTGATAGCTGACCCATTTTTTCGCCCCCCAAAATTGCAGCACGGACAGGATGATCGTCACAAACATCAGCACCGCCGCGACGGCCGTGGCCTCGCCCATGTTGTAGTTTTCAAACGCGTACTGGTAATACAGGTACAAAAGCGTGCGCGTCGCGCCCGCCGGGCCGCCCTGCGTCAAAATCTGGATCTGGTCATACGCCTGCAAAGACGTGATCGTCATCATCACCAGGAGGAAAAACGTCGTCGGCGAAATGCCCGGGAACGTCACGTGCCGAAACTTGTTCCACGCGTTCGCGCGGTCGATCTCCGCGGCCTCGTACAGCTCCTTGGGCACCTTTTCAAGCGCCGAGAGGTAGAAGATCATCGCATACCCGAGGCTTTTCCAGACGGTCACGATGGAAACCGAGACCAGCGCCGTGTCGCGGCTGGAAAGCCATTTGGAAGGGCCGACGCCGAAAAGGCCGAGCAGGTAGTTGAGCATGCCCGTGTCCGGCTGGAAAAGCCAGATCCACACGATGGAGATGGCGACCGTGGGCGTCACCCAAGGCGAAAAGAGCATGGCGCGGTAAAACGCTTTGCCACAAAAGCGCTGCTGAAACAAAAGCGCCAGCGAAAGGCCCAGCGCGATGGATGGGAGCACCGTGTACACGGCGAACAGGAGCGTGTTGGACAAGGCGCGGCCAAACGCGCGGCTTCCGAGAATACCCAGGTAGTTTTCAAGGCCCACAAAGTTGTACTGAGGGCTGATGTAGTCCCAGTCCGTCAGGCTGATCATCAGCGACCTGAGGATCGGGTAGATCCAGAAAACAACCATCGGGATCATGGCCGGCAGGATGAACAGCAGCGCCACCCGCCCGTCGCTTGGGCGGGATTGGGTTCGCAGCTTTTTTCCGTGCATGGATACCACGGGGATTCCCTCCTTTTGACAGAGAATGGACGGACAAAAGGGCGCTTCGCTACTCGCGGATGTGCCCGTCAACGGAACGCCTTTCGCGCAGATCCCGCCCAGATTCCTTAAAAAACCCGGCGATGATCACCAGCAGCACGGCGCTGATGGGAAGCGCGGCGATGATGGCCACGGTCTGCAATTGGGGCAGCGCCTGTTCGGAAAAAAGCAGCCCAATGGGCAGCAGCACAAAGAGCATGGACCAAAACGCCTTCATCCCGCGGCCGGCGTCTTCGTTCGGCCCGAGGTTTTTGTAGGAATACGTGGCCATCACCAGGGTCAGCGCGTCAAATGTGGAGGCGTAAAAGAGGATCATCGCCACGATCAGCACCACCAGCGAAAGGCCCGGCAGCGGCAGCGTGCGGAAGATCTCCAGGATGATCTCGCTTTGCGACGCGCCGTGCGCCAGCCTTTCCGCCACCTTGAGGCGGCCCGCGACCTCCAGGTGCAGCCCATAGTGGCCGAAGATGCTGAACGAGGTGAACGTGCCGAGCAACCCCACGCCAAACCCGCCCAGAATCACCTGCCGAAGCGTCCTTCCTTCCGAGATGCGGCCGATGAAAAAGGGCGTGGCCACGCACCAGGCGATCCAATAGGCCCAGTAAAATACCGTCCAGCTCTGCGGGAAGGCCATGCCGCCATCCTGCGCGGTCAGCCGCAGCGGGTCAAGCCACGTGGCCATGCGCAGGAAATTTGTCGCCATGTTGCCAAGCGCCGTGACGGTCGTTTCAATCGTGTAGATCAGGTCGCCGCCCAGGAGAAACAAGCACAGCATGGCCGCGTACGCGATCATGGACAGCTTTGCCAGGTACGCCATTCCCTTGAAGCTGAACACGACCGCCACCGTGTAGACCACCGCAATAACCAGAAGCACCAGAATCGTCATGCCCTTGGACTGCGGAAGGCCGAACACCTCGCTCAGCGCCAGCGTCATCAGCGGCGTGGCCAGCGAAAAGGTGGTCGCCGTGCCCGCCAGCAGCCCAAACACGCTGAACAGGTCGATCGCCTTGCCAAGCCCGCCGTCCGCGCGCGCGCCAATCATGGGCCGGCATGCCTCGCTCAGCCGCTGGCGCGAACGGCCCTTGACGTAAAACATGTAGCCATACGCGGCCGCGGGCAGGATGAAGAACGACCAGGGAATCGCGCCCCAGTGAAACATCGGGTACGTGGACGCCCACAGGTGGCGTTCCCCCGCCGAAAGCGACGCGACATCCAGCGGCAGCGCCTGGTAATAAAACGCCCATTCATGCAGCGCGAAAAAGAGAATGTCCGCCGCCATGGTGGCGGTAAACACCATCGCGCCCCACGTAAAATGGCCGTATCGGGGCTTTGCAAGGCTTCCCAGCCGAATCGCTCCGCGCGGCGTAAGCGCCACATACAGCGACGCGCCCAGAAACACAAGCCCCAGCACCACATAATACCAGCCGAACGTATGGGTGATCCACAGGCGCACCGATTCGATCACCGCGCGGCTCTGTTCCGGAAAGCACACGAGCAGCGCGCACAGCGCGACAATGGTTGAAAGCGGAATGATCATGACGCTTCGGTCGGTCTCATGGGCACGCATAGAGCACCTCCAGCTTGGATATACACAGCCGCCTAAACGGGCGCGGCCGGCCGAGGCTTGCCTATCGCACCGAAAGCTCCCGGCGCATGGCCTGTACGAGCTTTCGGTTCAGGTCGATCATCGTTTGCAGGTCGTTGCCGAGCGCGGAAAAAGCCCCTTGCTCGGCATCGTCCAGCGCGCCGAGGAGCTCCTCCGCGTACGCGCGCCCTTCGTCCGTCAGGCTGACAATGCGGCTGCGCTGGTCCACGGTATCGCGCTGGCGGGAAATAAAGCCCCGGGCCTCCAGGGTATCCAGCGTGGAGTTGACCGTCTGCTTGGAAAGCGCCAGCTTTTCGACAATCTGGCCCGGCGTGCAGGCCTTTCCAATGGCATGAATGGCGTACAGCGTAAAAAGGATCGTCCCGGTGATCCCGCGCCGGCGCGCCCATTCATAATAGAGGCGATCCATCGCGAACCAGTCGTCATACCAGGTGTCAATGACCCGCCGCATTTTGGACGTGTGATCCATTTGGGCACCTCCTGCACACCCAATTTAGTCCGAAATCAGACTTAAGGCATTATACCATAATATGCATATAATTGTCAATCGTTTTTATGCGTTTTTTGGATTGGAAGCTGGGGTATCACTGAATGCTGTACGATAGGTGCGTTTGCTGAAAGGGCCGGCCAACTGATTTTGAAGCAGCCTGTGCAGGGATCTCCCTTTTCCGTCATGAAATATACAGGATCGGCATAGAGCCCAACTGCCGCGCGATCTTCATTCGCAAAAAGGATTCGGCCTGTGCGCGGATATCGTTTCGGTAGCAGTATTTTCCGCGCCCGCGCCCGGTCATGATTTCCCGGTTAAAAAGCGGCACGGCATTGGGAAATGCCTCCGAGTTGATGATATTCTGTACGAAGCTGTACGTCATCAGGATGATCTCTATGAAGCCGCTGCGCAGTACCTTTTCGCTCAGTTCATCCGAAAGCTGCTCTATCAGCTCTTCATACAGGAACTTCCAGTCCGGGAGCAGGATCACGGGCGCGATCAACAGGCCCACCGGATATCCGGCTTCCGCCACGTCGTTGAGCGCGCGAATCCGTGCGCGCAGCGGCGAGGTGCCCAGTTCGACGCGGCGTATGATCTCCTGCGGGTTCACGCTCATGCGAAAGATTGTCTTGCCTCTATGGTCAAGGTTCAGCAGCGGATCGACCCTGTCAAATTTCGTGGGAAAAGTCAGCCTGCCCCGGCCTTCGCGCGCAAAACGCTCGATTGTAAAGCGCAAGTTGTCCGTGATTGTGTTTTCCAGCAGCAGATCGCTGTTGCTGCCAATCTCAAAGGTCTGCGGCACGGCGGCGACGGCGTCCTTTTGAAGCAGCTTTCCCAGCATTTGCTCGCGGTTGACAAACAGGCGAAAATAGGAGCACTTGTTGTAACTGCATACCAGATAGCAATACAGGCACATGGCCCGGCAGCCGGAAGATGTGTAGGGGACCAGCCAGTCGGAAACCTTATGGTTTGGCACATACCGGTGTGTCTTTCTCACCGCGACGATAAGGTGCCTTTTCAGTTTCGGGAAATCCCGGTTTTCCGCCGCCGTCAGTTCCGGTATACGGTTATGATTCTCTATGGCTACCCAAGGCAAGGCCGCGTATTTGCCCCGGAGCATCTGCCCCAGACCATACCCAAGCGCATCCGGCTCGTAATAGACCCTATCAAAGCGCATATCCATTCTTGCCGCCCCCGGCCCATAGTGTGCCACGCATGGCCGCGCGTTATGAAGGGGCGGCAGAACGCGATAGGGACCATATCGGCAAGGGGTTATGCGCGCGCCTTCAACTCAATCCGATACTCGAACACCCCGTCAAAAGCGCGGGCGCGAAAATCCCCTCCCATGTTTTGGATGAGATTCGAGCAGATCGTCAAGCCAAATCCGCTGCCGTGCGACAGCGCCGTCCCCCTCAATCCGCTGTGAATCAAGATCGAAAAGCGCGAATCGCTTTCCATGTTCCATGCAACGGTCACCGGAGCATGGGGGGACGCGTATTTTGCGATGTTTTGAAAGACATTGTCAAAGACGCGGTGCAGCGCGGCCTTTTGAATCATGATGTCATGGTTTTCTGTTGCGCCGCGGATTTCCGTCTCATACCCTTTTTCCCGCAGGTATGTCAGCCCTTCCTGAATGAATGCACGCATCAGTTCATTTGCAGGCATCGGAATAAGCGTTTCGAGAAGCGGCGCGCTGGAGGTAAAGCTGGCAAAAAGCATGTCTGTCATTTCCTTCAGCCGGAAGGCTTTCTCCAAGCATTTTTGGAGATAGGCCCGGCTTGGATTGGACAAGCCCCCACGCGCCATGACCTCCAGATAGCCTGTGAGCGCCGTCAACGGCGTTCGCAGGTCGTGCGACATGGAAGCGACCCACTCGTACCGCTCCTGCTGGCGGGACTCCTCCTGACGGATGCGCTCGATCATCGATTGACGCATCTCGTCGATACATTCCGACAGCATGGCCAGCTCATCCGTCCCCCTGTGCGTGAGCGGCAACTCTAGGTCCCCCCCGGCGATGGCCAGCACCTCCTGCTCTAACTTCACCAAATACTGTATCTTCCTTCGGACGCTCCATAAGATGACACCCAGGAATAAAAACACACAGAGTAGCAGCAATCCCTTGCTCAGCAAATCCACCAGCGCGTGTTCAGGGAATACCGCAATGGATACCTGCGCGGGTCCGTCGGCAAAGACAATGGTTTGGGTAGCCTGGTGCGCGAGGGGCGCATGATCCTGCAAATGCGAGTGCAGCGCAGAGGAGGTCTCCAGCGTGGAATCGAAGATCAGCCGGCCATTGCGAAACACTTGCAAAATCATCAGCGCATTCCTGCCCACCCACGTGGAGAGCGCCGCCCTATCCGTGGAAGCGACGGCTTCCCTGTCGGCCATAGCCTGCAATGCGCGCACTTTTTCCGCAGCCATCCGCTGCACGATTTCGGGATGCCCGTCATAATACGTGCAAACGGTTGTTTCGATCACGGAAGCCAGCGTCAAATACAATATGCCGGCAAAGACAAACGCGGCCAGGATCACGGCGGATAACTGGCGGCTTAGCTTGCTGCGGATGTAGGTTTTAATCAATGCGGTATCCTTTCCCCCAGACGGTTTTGATCAGCGCCGGCTGTTGCGGATCGTCCTCCAGCTTTTTTCGCAGGTTGCGGATGTGCACCATGATCGTGCTGGCGGAGCTGAGCAAGTACGTTTCACCCCATACGGCTTCATACAGCCGCTGCGCGTCGATCGTTTCCCCCGCGTGCTTGGCCAGGTATGCGAGCAGGCGGTATTCCAGGTCGGTCAATAGGACTTGCTTTTCATTGCGCGCCACCGTGCCGGACGCAAAATCAATACAGACCGATTGACGGACAAAACGGCCGCTTTGCACATCCGCGCTTCCCTGATACACCTGATAGCGCCGCAGCAGCGCTGCGACGCGCGCGCCAAGCTCGGCGGCGGAAAACGGCTTGGTCAAGTAATCATCCCCCCCGCATTGAAGCCCCCGCACCTTGTCCTGTTCCTGTGATTTGGCGGTCAAAAAGAGAACCGGCACGTTGCTGCGCTCGCGCAGTCGCTCGCACACCTCATAGCCGCTTTCCCCCGGCATCACCACATCCAAAACGACAAGGCTCACATCCTCGGTCAGCTTACGGAGCGCCTCATCGCCGCTTGACGCCTCGCACACCGCGTATCCGTCCGCTTCCAGCAGGAGCCGCAGCACCTCCCGGATGTCCGCCTCATCGTCCACAGCCAGGATTACAGCCTTCTTTTCCATATGCCGTATTATACCGCACGTCCCCAAGGCCTGTCACCGGATGCGGCGTTTCTTTTTATTTCTTAAGAAACCGGCCCGTTTCTAAAGGAATCTGAAGAACCGGCCGGACGGCTTGTTTTCGGAAAATTCGCGTGGTATTGTATGCACCAGGCAAAGGGCCGGCATACAGACACTGAAGAAAGGGGATGAGCGAATGCGCACCGCACGAAAAGAGCGGCAAGCCGCCAGGGTGCTTTTTGTGGTATTCCTCGCGCTGACACTGCTTGTGCTGGCAGTTCCCGCCCTTCATCATCACGAGCATCCCCAGGAGAGGGCCGAATGCGCGGTTTGCTGCTTCGTGTGGGCGTTTCAGGCGCTGCTTCGCCAGCTGTATGTCATGCTTTTCACAGCCCTTCCCTTCTTGTTTTTCAGCCAGTTTTCAAAACGTGCGGCGCGGGGCGTCCGATTCGCCGGGCATCCGACGCTGATTACGCTCAAGGTGCGCATGAACCCTTGAGAGCCTCCGTCATCCCATGCAATCAAAGCCATCACAAAACAGTACGGAGGAATACAGATCATGAAACGAATATTTGCACTGGCAGCAATTGCCTGCCTTTTTACCGCTACGCTCCTGGGCGGCCTGATTACGGAGACTTCCGGAGCTTTGGCCGAGGACGGGAAGCTGCGCGTGGTCACGACAATTTTCCCGCCGTATGATTTCATTCGGCAGATCGCCGGAGACAACGTGGAATTGACGATGCTCCTGTCCCCGGGCGCGGAAAGCCATTCCTTTGAACCCAGCCCCCGAGACATCATCGCCATTCAAAACAGCGATCTATTCCTGCATGTGGGCGGGGAATCGGACGTGTGGGTCGATCGTATCCTTGAATCCATGGACACAGAGAATATGAAGATTCTCGCGCTGGTCGACATGGTGGACACGGTGGAAGAGGAAATCGTCGAAGGCATGGAGCACTCCCATGACCATGAGGAGTCCGAGGAGGCGCTTCCCCCCAAGGATCGCCCCATCACCGACTTTGACGGCGACTGGAAAACCGGCATGCCCTATTTGCTGGATGGCACCCTGGACGAATGGGTGAAAACAAAGGCCGAGGAAAATGAGGTTTCCGTTGAGGAAATGCTCGAAACCTACAAGACGCGCTGGGCGTCGGACTATGACACCTACTCCGTCCACAACGGACAGGTGACCTTGAACGGGATCACGGCCCAGTACGCATACGCCGGCTTTGAGCCCACCGAAACCTCCGCGTGGTATATCCTGAAGCTGGCGGACGGCACGCCGAACATGCCGACCTATCTGCTCTTTAACGACCATGGCACCGGCAATGAAGCGGGGGATGACCACGGCGAGGAAGGCGTAGCCCATACGCATTTTCGGTATGGCGAAAACGTGGAAGAGCTGATGAACGTAGAAAACTGGAGCACGATGTATTTCGATGCGTCCGCCACCGCGGATCAGGTCAGGGAAACCATGGTGGGCCATGATCACGGCCACAGCCACAGCGAAACCTTTGAGGACAGCGACGTGCAGGACCGCCCCACGCTGGCCGACTGGCAGGGCGATTGGCAGTCCGGGTACCCCTATGTTCTGGATGGCACGCTGGATCATGTGTTCGTCGAAAAGGCCGAGCAGGACGACAGCAAAACGGCCGAGGAATACAAGCAGTATTATACGACGGGCTATGAGACCGAGTACGACCGCGTGGTGATTGACGGCGAAACCATTTCGTATTACATGGGCGATACCGTGCAAAAGGCGGCGTACGAGTACAGGGGCTTTGAGATTCTGACGTATGAAAGCGGCGGCAAAGGCGTCCGGTATCTGTTTGAGGCGGTCGGCGAGACCAACGGCGCGCCGAAGTTCATCCAGTTCAGCGATCACATGATCCAGCCTACGGAGGACCTTCACCACTTCCATATCTACATGGGCAACGACGGCTTTGCGGCGCTGCTGGAGGAGATGGACAACTGGCCGACCTTCTTCCGGGCCGATATGGACGGGGAAGCGATTGCCGAGGACATGCTGGGGCACAGCCACAGCCATGACGAGGAAGACCACGACCATGATCACGATCACGAGGCGGAGCTGGACGAGCACGTATGGACTTCCCCGAAAAACGCCAAGCTGATCGTCGCGCAACTGACGGAGGCGCTGGCATCGCTTGACCCGGCGAACGCGCAGACCTACCGCGAGAACGCAATGGCATACCTGGTGGAGCTCGACGCCCTGGATCTGGCGTTTGAGGCTGTCGTGAAGGACTCCAGCCGCAGGACCATTCTGTTTGGCGACCGCTTTCCGTTCCGCTACCTGGCCAAAGACTACGGTCTGGACTATTTTGCGGCCTTCACCGGCTGCTCGACCGACACAGAGGCCAGCGCCGCCACCATCGCGTTTCTGATCGACAAAACCAAGGAGGAAAACCTTCCCGTCGTGTTCACGATTGAGTTTTCAAACGGCAAAATCGCGGATACGATCGCGGCGAGCACGAACGCGACGAAGCTGGAAATGCACTCTGTCCACAACGTGTCCAGAAGCGACTTTGAAAGCGGAACCGGTTACCTGGAGCTGATGTGGCGCAACGTCGAAAGCCTCAAACAGGCGCTGCAATAGCAATTAGCAAAAGCGACCCGATATAGCGCAGGGGCTGCCTCCCGCGGGGGCAGCCCTCTCCCGCGCGCTATGGGAAAGGATAGAAAAATGCGGTGTAAAGCGGTATGCTTGCTGTTTTTGTGCCTGTGCATCGCCGCATCCGTTGCCGGGGCAAGCGCGTATAAAACAGAGGATGAGTCCGCCGCCCGATATGGGCAGACCAATATCAAGGGCGTCAATGTGAGAAAGCACCCCAACGCAAAGGCGAAGGTCGTCGTCAAAGTTCCGATCACGGGCACGGTCATGAAATGGCTGGGCGAAGAAGAGGACGAAGCCGGAACCCTTTGGATCCAGGTGGAGTACGCCGGCAAACAGGGGTTCATTCGCAGCGACCTGCTGGATGAAATCGGCGAGGAAGCATATTTGGAGGCGTTGGAGGAAGAAAAGAAGCGCCTGGCGGCGCAGCGGGCCACTGCCAAAGTGAGCGGGTCAAAGCTGTCCTCCCACAGCCCGCCAAAGGACGAAACGCCCGCCTGGGTGGCGGACGGGATCTACCACAGCTCGCCGTCATGCGACCGCATGCCTCAGGGGGCGCGGCAGACAACGCTGTCAAGCGCACAGGCGCAGGGCCTTGCCCCTTGCACATGGTGCTGGTGCCTGGATTGCCTTTTCGCTTCCGAGTGACCGGAGGCATTTCTAAAGAAATCTAAAAGACACCCCGAAAGCGTTGTGCATCCATACGGTATATAGTATGGTAGGCGGGTGTACCAAGCGGCCGCGCCGCACGCTGGCGGGCTGCCTTTGAGGAGGATTCACTTTCTATGGCGTTGATTGCATACAAGGATGCCGCTTTTGCCTATGACGGAAACTGCGTGGTGGAAGGGCTGAACTTTACCATCGAAAGCGGGATGTATTTATGCGTTGTCGGTGAAAATGGCTCGGGGAAAAGCACGCTGGTGAAAGGACTGCTGAGATTGATCGCGCCCTGTCAGGGTTCGGTGGAGATGGGCGACGGCCTTTCACCCAATGAAATCGGCTATCTTCCCCAGCAAACCGCCGCGCAAAAGGATTTTCCAGCCAGCGTGTACGAGGTGGTTCTGTCCGGCCGGCTCAACAGCCGGGGCATCCGCCCGTTCTATGCCAAGGAAGACAGGCAAACCGCCTTCAGCCACATGGAACAGCTGGGCCTTACCGTTTTGCGAAACCGCTGCTATCGGGAGCTGTCCGGCGGCCAGCAGCAGCGCGTGTTGCTGGCCAGGGCGCTGTGCGCAACGAAAAAGCTGCTGCTGCTGGATGAGCCGGTGGCCGGGCTTGACCCGGTCGTCACGCAGGAGCTGTACGCGCTGATCGACCGCATCAACCGTGAAATGGGCATCACGGTCGTGATGGTATCCCATGACGTTCACAGCGCGGTTTCCTACGCCAGCCATATCCTGCACCTGCAGAACAAGCAGGTTTTCTTCGGCTCCGCCGAAGCGTACCGCAACACCGAACTGGGGAAGTACTTTCTGGGAGGGCGGCACGAATGATCCAGACCTTGATCGAAATGTTCTCCTACACGTTCCTGACGAGGGCGCTGATTGTCGGATTGCTGGTATCCCTTTGCGCCGCGCTGCTGGGGGTCAGCCTCGTTCTGAAAAGATACTCGATGATCGGCGACGGTCTTTCCCATGTCGGCTTTGGCTCCATGGCCCTGGCGACCGCGCTGGGCCTCTCTCCGCTTACCGTTTCCATCCCGGTTGTGATGCTTGCGGCTTTTCTCTTGCTGCGCATTCGGGAAAGCAGCAAAATCAAAGGGGACGCCGCGATCGCCCTCATTTCCACAGGCTCGTTGGCAATCGGCGTCATCATCGTCTCCATATCAACCGGCATGAATACCGATGTGTGCAACTATATGTTCGGCAGCATCCTGGCGATGAGCAAAAACGATGTGTACCTGAGCATCGCGCTGTGCGCTGTCGTGCTGGTGCTGTTCGTCCTTTTTTACAGTAAGATCTTCGCCGTGACCTTTGACGAGAATTTTGCGCAGGCCACGGGCACGAACGCGGGCGCGTATACCATGCTGATCGCCTTGCTGACCGCGCTGACGATCGTGCTCGGTATGCGCATGATGGGCGCGCTGCTCATCTCCAGCCTGATCATTTTCCCGGCGCTGATCAGCATGCGGGTATGCAAAACCTTCCGTTCGGTCATTTTGTGTTCGGCCGTCGTGTCCGTTGTCTGCTTTTTTGCGGGGCTTGTCATTTCCTATATGGCCGCGCTGCCCACAGGGGCAAGCATTGTGGGGGTCAGCCTCCTGGCGTTTTTGCTGTTTTCCGGCGCCGGTATCCTGAAAAAGAGGGGGATTGTATGAAAAGATGGTTGTCTGTGATCGTGCTGCTGTCGCTTGCCCTGTCCCTTTCGGCATGCAGCCAGGATCCATACAAATCGGAGGCTGTCGCGGAATTGGCCGCGGATGCCAACGAATATGATCTGGAAATCAAGGAGAAGATGTTTGTCGCCCAAGTGAACGACGTTTACTTGAACCCGAAGGAATACGCCGGGAAAACAATCAAGCTGGAGGGGATGTTTGCGTCCTTCCCCTATGAGCCGACCGGTTCAACCGTCCGCATTGTGTTTCGATATGGGCCGGGATGCTGCGGAAACGACGGAACCGTGGGCTTTGAGGTCACGTGGAGCGAGGATGTCGGGATTGCAAGTCCGGAGGAAAACGCATGGGTTGAGGCAATCGGCGTTTTGGAGGAATATGAAGAGCTGGGCGCAACCTATTTGCGGCTGAACCTGACTTCGCTGCATGTAAAGGAACAGCGGGGCGCTGAAGTCGTGTTGCAATGATTCGATGCGTTTTCGCGAATGGGTGACGCACAGGCTTCTTTTCAACCCAGGGGCAACGGGGCACGGCCGGCCAAAGGAATCCATCAAGGGCGCATGGGTTGATGCGGGCATGGCATGCGTACGCCCTTGCGGCTGCCCATACGGAGGTATCCCGGCCGAGTCTTTTTCCGTTGCCCCCGCATCTCTATCCATACCTGCTCGGCCGCACAGCTCACCTCATCCGCACAGCTTTCCATAATTCGGGCATAAAGGGGCGTCGCCATATTGCCTGCGCGGCATTTGATTTCGGCCATATCGGATGCCCTCGGAAAGCCCGAGGCGCCGTGGGCAGGCATAGCTACCGCGTCGAAGGGCCGCTTTTCCAGAACGCTTGCATCCTTTCACGAATCTCTTGTGCGGATTGCACCGCTTCGGCCTCGCCCCACCAGGGCGGCATCAGGTCCGCGTACGCGCGCGTCAAAAACCGGTCGTCGATTAAAAGCGCCACGCCTCTGTCCGTTTCCGTGCGGATGACGCGGCCCACGGCCTGCAGCACCTTGTTCATGCCGGGATACTGATACGCGTGCGCAAAGCCGTCGCCGAGCGCGCGGCCGTAATAGGCGCGCAGCAGCTCGCGCTCCGGGCACAGCTGCGGCAGCCCCACGCCGACGACCGCCACGCCCGAAAGCCTCTCGCCCGGCAGATCCACGCCCTCGCCAAACACGCCGCCCAGCACCACCAGGCCGAGCAGAGCGCCGCTTTCCCTGGGCGAAAAGGCTTCAAGATAGGCGCTTCGGTCCTCCTCCTTCATGCCGCTTCGCTGCACGTGCAGCGTAACGTCCCCTCCGCGCGCCTCCATCTCCTCTTGCACGCGGCGCAGGTAGGCGTAGGAGGGGAAGCAGGCGAGGTAATTGCCCGATCGCGCGGACACCATCGCGAGGATGGCGTCCGCGACGGCCGCGGCGGTGCGGTCGCGCGCGGCATAGCGGGTGGAAACCGGCTGCCGAAGGACCAGCAGGTTTTCCCACGGAAACGGGGACGGCAGCGACAGAAGGCCGTCGGCCTCCTTGCCTCCGATGGCGTCCCGCCAGGCGGAAAGCGGCGTCAGCGTGGCGGAAAGAAAGACGCAGCCGCGCAGCTTTCGGGTGCTTGCGGTAAGGTGCGGCGCGGGGTCCAGGCAAAAAAGCATCGCTTTTGCGGTCTTGTCCTGGCGCTTTACCAGCACGGCATAGCGCTCGTCAAACCGCTCCAGCGCGGCCTGCGCGGCATACAGCGCGCGCGTCAGGTCAAAAAGCGGCAGGTCCTGCGTCGCCGGCATCGCCGCGTCCATCGCGTCCTCCAGCAGGGACGAAAGGGCGGCCGGCTTTTCGCCGTCCGCCCCTTCGGGCAGCGCCTCAATCCAACCGATCAGCGCGGTCAGCGCGCGGTACAGCGGGGATTTTCGGGACAGCCGCTTGCCGATATCCCAGCGAACCTCGCGAAGCGCCTGGCTGTCAAGCGCTGCCGAGAGCATCTCCCGCGCGCGGTCGGGCAGGTTGTGCGCCTCGTCCACCAGGAGCGTGACGTTGCTGGTCCACTGAAAGATGCGCTTGAGGCGTACCCCGGGATCAAACGCGTAGTTGTAGTCGCACACGACCACGTCCGCTTCCTCGCAAAGCGACAGGGCGAACTCAAACGGGCACAGGGTATGTGCGTCCGCGGCGCGCTCCACCGCCTCGCGCGCCCAGTGATCCTCCGAGCGCATCTCAAAAAGCGCGGCCGGCAGGCGGTCAAAAAAGCCCTTGGCCCGGGGGCAGGCAAGGACGTCGCAACGAAAGCCCTCCGCCTTGGCGTACGGGCATATTTTTTCTTTGGCCGTCAGCCACAGGGCGCGTAGCCGAAGCCCGCGCTTTCGCATACGTTCTATAGCGGACGTCGCGCTTTGCTGCGCTGTCGTGCGGGCAGTCAAATAAAAGATTTGTCCGGTGAACCCCTCGCCGAGCGCCTTCAGCGCCGGAAACAGCGCGGCGGCCGTTTTTCCCGTTCCGGTGGGCGCCTGCGCAAACAGGCGCTTCCTGTTTTTGACCGCGTAATACGCCTGCGCCGCCATCTCCCGCTGGCCGGGCCGGAATTCGTCGTAGGGGAAGGGCAGCACGCGGATGGATTCGTCGCGAAGCGCGCACCACGAAAGGCGCTGGGAAACGCGCGAACAAAACGGCGCGACAAGCCGGGCAAATTCCGCCGCGAGCTGGTCGGCCGTCAGAATCTCCTCAAACACAGCCACCTCCGCGCCGCTTGCGCGCACGTACAGGACGCGAAGGATCGCCTTATCAATGCCCAGCATGTGCCCGTAGCAAACCGCCTGCGCGCGGTGGACCGGCGCGACCTCCGCCGGTGGCGCCGGCGGCGAAAGCTTGATTTCCTCCACCACGGTAAGGCCGTCCCGCTCGTACAGCGCGTCGATGCGGCCGCCGACCTCCAGCGCGAAAGCTTCGTCCTCCACGAGTGCTTTGACCCACACCTCCGTGCGGGCGTTGGGGATCTCCCTTTGCCTGGCCCGGTGGCCCAGCATGCCTTCCCGCATGCGGTCAAGCTGCGCGCCTGGCAGCAGATCGCCCGACAAAAGCGCGTATTCCACGATCGTCCGCACCGAGGCGGTCACGAGCGCCTTGTCCATCATTAGCGAAGGAGCTTTTGGAACGCTTCCTCATCCAGGATCGGCACGCCGAGGGCTTCCGCCTTTGCCCGCTTGGACCCGGCGGCCTCGCCCGCGACGAGAAAGCTGGTCTTTTTCGACACGCTGGACGCCGCCTTTCCGCCCGCGCGCTCGATCGCCTGCTCGGCCTCCTGCCGCGTCATGGACGAAAGCGTGCCCGTCACGACGACGGTCTTTCCAAGAAGCGGGCCGCCCTCGGCCGCCTCCATCGCGGCGGGCCGAACGCCCCTTTCCAGCAGGCGGTCGATCACGGCCGTCTGCTCGGGGTCCTGAAAAAACTCCACGATGCTCTGCGCGATGACGCCGCCCACCTCGGGGATCGTGCGCAGCACTTCCTCGTCCGCCAGCTTCAGGGCGTCGAGCGAGCCAAAGCGCCCCGCCAGATCCCGCGCGGTCTTGCGGCCCACGCCGGGAATGCCCAGGGCGAACAAAAACGCGTCCAGCGGGCGGCTCTTGGCCGCTTCCAGCGCGGAAAGCAGGTTCTGTGCCTTTTTGTCGCCCATGCCCGGCAGGCCGACGAGCGCCTCTTTGGTCAGCGCGAACAGGTCGGACGGGTCCCGGACGCCGCGCTCCTCGTAGAGAAGCTGCGCCGTCTTGTCGCTGAAGGTCTCGATATCCATCGCGTCGCGGCCCGCAAAGTGCGAAAGCTCCGCCACCAGGCGCGGCTTGCAGTCGCGGCCCGTGCAGAAAAGGTGCGCCCCACGCGCCTCCACCCTTGCCCCGCAGGCCGGGCAAGTTTCCGGCATCGTGACGTCGCGCTCATCCGGCTCCGGCTCGTCCGTCCGGCCGAGGATCTCGGGAATCACGTCGTTGGAGCGGCGGATAAAGACGCGGCAGCCGATCTTTACGCGCTTTTTCTGCACGTCAGCCCAGTTGTTCAGCGTGGCACGGCGGACCGTCACGCCCGAAAGCTCCACGGGCTCAAGGTGCGCCAGCGGGGTGAGCTTTCCGGTACGGCCAAGCTCCCACGTGACGTCGAGCACCTTGGTCGTCGTCTCCTCGGCTTCAAACTTGTACGCCACAGCCCAGCGCGGGAACTTGTCGGTATACCCGAGCGCCTCGCGCGTGGCAAAGTCGTTCACCTTGATCACCGCGCCGTCGATCAGAAAGTCGAGCGACGCGCGCGACGCTTCGATTGCGCGGACCGCCTCCATCGCCTCGCCGATGGTCGCGGCAGGCCGCGCGAAATCGCTGACTGGAAAGCCGTTTTCCTTGAGGAACGCCAGCGCCTCCACCTGGTTTGCGAGCATTTTGCCCTCGATGGCGCTCACATGGTAGAAAAACGCGTCGAGGGTTCGCCGCGCGGTCACGCGCGGGTCCAGGTTTCGAAGCGCGCCCGCGGCGCCGTTTCGCGCGTTCTTGAGCGGCTCGTCCGCCGTGCGGTTGTACGCCTCAAGCGCGGACAGGCGCATGATGCCCTCGCCCTGCACCGTCAGATGCCCCGTAAACGGGATCGAAAGCGGCACGGAACGGATGGTGCGCACCTGCGGAAGGATCGCCTCGCCCACCTGCCCGTTGCCGCGCGTGGCGGCCTGCGAAAGCGTGCCGCCCTCGTAGATCAGGCTGATGTTCAGGCCGTCGAACTTGTATTCCACCACATAGGAAAGGGGCGGCAGGCTCTGATCGCCGGCCGCCGCGCGGTAGAGCTTTTCGGCCCGGGCGGCCCAGTCGCGCACCGCCGCTTCGCTCTGCGCCTTGTCCATGCTCCACAGGCGCTTTTCATGCCGGTAGGGCGCAAAGCCCGGCAGCGGCTCCCCGCCGACGCGCCGCGTCGGGCTGTCGTCCAAGCGCACCCCGGTTTCCGCTTCCAGGCGCGAAAGCTCGTCGTACATCGCGTCCCATTCCCTGTCGGAAATGAGGGGCGCGTCCTTGACATAATAGGCGCGCGCGGTCTCGTTGAGGCGATCGACCAGCGCGCGCATGCGGGCATTTCGTTCCATGAATTACCCTTCCACCTTCACAATCGGGGCGATGCTCGCGGCAAACTCCTTGACGCCGTAGGCCGCAAACTCGATGACGATGCGGCAGTCGCCGCCCTTTCCCTTGATCTCCAGCACGTCGCCCTCGCCGAACTTGCGGTGCAGCACACGGTCGCCCGGCTGAAAGAGCGCCACCTGCGCCGCCTGGTCGGCGAACTTGCGGGCCAGCGAGGGCGAAAAGCCCTGCTGCACCCCGGGAATGTGCAACGTCCCGGATCGGCCGCCGGCGAAGTCGTGCGCGATGGACTGCGCCGTGCGCTGGGCCACGATCTGCTCGCGCGTGCGGACGGCGGGGTTGACGATGGGCTGCACGCGCTGGGTCCACTCATCGTCCAGCAGACGGCGCGGGATCTCCGAGAGAAACTGCGAAACGGCGTTTCGCTGCATCTGGTTATACAGCATGCGCTGCGTGGCGTAGGACAGGTACAGCTGCCGCCGCGCGCGCGTGATGCCCACGTACGCAAGGCGGCGCTCCTCCTCCAGCCGGCCCTCCTGCGCCGCCATATGCGACGGGAACAGCCCCTGCTCCAGGCCGATGAGGAACACCGTGTCAAACTCAAGCCCCTTGGCGCTGTGCAGCGTCATCAGCGTCACGGCCTGCTGCTCCTCCGGCATGCCGTCCAGGTCCGTCACCAGGGCCACGTTTTCCAAAAACGCCTCCAGCGTCTTGTCCTCGGCCTTTTGCTCGAACTCGCGCACCGCGCCGATGAACTCGCGGATGTTTTCCACGCGCGTGCGGGCCTCGTCGGAATCCTCCTTGAGGTACTGCATCTCCAGCTTCGTCTCCGCGATCAGCGTTTCGACGAAATCCCCAAGGGGCATCGTGTCCTTCAGCGCCATCAGGCGGGTCAAGAGCAGGGAAAAATCCCCCACGCTCTTTCGGGCTCGGGACGCGAGCGTCTGGGGCGGTTCGAGCATGGCCGTGAAAAGCGTCGTCTCCTGCTCGGCGGCGCTGCGGGTGAGCTCGGCGATGGTCGCGTCGCCGATGGCGCGGCGAGGCGTGTTGATGATGCGCCGCAGCGATACGTCGTCGTCCGGGTTGACCAGCGTGCGCAGGTAGGCGATGACGTCCTTCACCTCGCGCCGATCATAGAACCTCGTGCCGCCGAACACGCGGTAGGGGATGCTCGCCCGAACCAGCATTTCCTCCAGCACGCGGGACTGCGCGTGCGTGCGGTACAGCACCGCGACGGCGCCAAAGGGCAAGCCGCTCTGGCTTAGCTGGTGCACGCGGTCGCATACCCAGGCCGCCTCCTCGCGCTCGTCCCCGGCGCTGAAGAGCTTGATCGGCGGGCCTTCACCCTCCTCGGTCCACAGGGTTTTTTCCTTTCGCCCCTCGTTGTGGGCGATGATGTTGTTGGCCGCGTCCAGGATGTTGGCGGTGGAGCGGTAGTTCCTTTCCAGCTTGATGACCTTGCTGTCGGGGAAATCCTGCTCAAACTCCAGGATGTTGCGGATGTCCGCGCCGCGCCAGCCGTAGATCGACTGGTCGTCGTCGCCCACCACGCAGACGTTTCGCGCTTCGCCCGCGAGCAGGCGGATGAGCATATACTGCGCGTAGTTGGTGTCCTGGTATTCGTCGACGTGGATGTACCGAAAGCGCCTGCGGTACGCTTCCAGCACCGGCGGATGCGAGGTCAAGAGCTCCAGCGTTTTGACGAGCAAATCGTCAAAGTCCAGCGCGTTGGAGGTCTTCAGCCGCTGCTCGTACTCGCGGTACAGGTCCGTGATCATCTGGCAGCGGTAATCCTTTGCAGACTGTTGAAACCACTCGTCCGGGCTGAGCAGCCTGTTTTTCGCGTCGGAGATCTTGGATTTCACCTCGCGCGGGGAAAGGAATTTATCGTCAATGTTCTGCTTTTTCAGCAGTTCCTTGAGCACGCTCATCTGGTCGTCGTCGTCGTAGATGGAAAAGGCGCGCTCATACCCGATCTTTTCGATATCGCGCCGAAGGATGCGGGCGCAGCAGGCATGGAACGTGGCGACCCACGCATCGCCGGCGCGGCCGCCCGTCATGCGGTCGATCCGCTCGCGCATTTCGCGGGCGGCCTTGTTGGTGAAGGTGATGGCCAGGATCTGCGACGCAGGAACGCCCTTTTCCATCAGATGGGCAACGCGGCAGGTGAGCGCCCGCGTTTTGCCGGAGCCCGCGCCCGCCAATACAAGCACAGGGCCTTCCGTGGTTTCGACGGCCATGCGCTGTTCGGGGTTGAGCGTACTCCAATCCATGTTAACGTCCCTCCTGATGGTCGAGCTTTGAAAGGGTTCTGACATAGCCGTCCGCGCCGTAGTGGAGGCAGCGGTTTACACGGCTGATCGTGGCCGTGCTGGCGCCGGTCTTGCGCACGATTTCCTGATAGGTCGCGCCGCCGCGCAGCATCCTGGCCACCTGGATGCGCTGCGAAAGCGCCTGCACCTCGGCGATCGTGCACAGGTCATCCAGCAGGCGGTATGCGTCCTCTCGGCTGTCAACGGCAACAATCGCGTCGCAGAGCAGATCCACCTGCTCCGACGCGAGCCTGGATTCATACATGGTTGCCTCCGGCGGGAAATACCCCACCTTGAGTATACCACAGGCGGAAGAAAAGTGCAAAGAGAAAGAAACTTTGCCCCGGAAGCGGCGCTTGTCCGGGCCGGGGAATAAGGAATGAAGGCCGTTTCGGAGCGCGCGTTTTGCTACCGGATCCGAATCCCATAGAGGTAGGCGCCGCGCGTGCCGATGACGAGCATGTCCCCAAACACGGCCGGGGAGCCCTCGACGTTTCCCGTCAGCGTGATCAGGTCCAGCACCTCGCCGGTCCGGGCGTCCATCAGCCGAAAATTGCCGCCCGAGTCGCCCAGCAGCAAGTGCGCCTCCCCCTGCGCGCCGTACACCGCTACCGGGGAACTCCAGCCGTAGCGCCGAAACGCCTGCCGCCAGGCTACCTCGCCGGTCTGCTTGTCAAAGGCGATCAGCGCGCCCCCGCCCTCGCGGGTTTTCGCGACGTGGAAGTAGACCAGGCCGTCGACCGGCCCCTGGCCGACCAGCGGGGAGCCGAGCACGCCGCCGTTGAGCGCGTCGTCCCAGGTGCACACCTCGCCGTATTCCCAGCGAAGCCGCCCGGTCAGGGCGTCAAAGCAGCGGATGTACGCCTTGCCGCCGTTTTTCTGCAGGTCCACCTCGCACCCGGTATAGAGCCAGACGCTCCCGTCGGGCCTTTCGTCCAGGGCGACGGTGGAATCGCTGTCATCCGTCACGTTCGCCGCCCAGACGGGATGAAGCGTGTTGAGATCCACGCACTGCAAAAGTCCGCCGTTGTCGGTAAAATAGCCGTAGTGGCCGTATACCGCGATGCTGTTTTCAATGCCGAGGCCGCGGTTGTTGCGGTAGCGGTAGCCGGCCTTTTCGGGGTCGATGGAAAGTTCGCCCGTCTTAGGATCAAACCGGGTGTTCAGCTTGTACGTGTAGACCAGGCCGTTTTCCCCGGGGGAGATCAGCGTGTCGCTCGACGCGTCCACCAGGCAGACGGAGTCAAACGCGCCGTGCCGTCGGTGGGCGTCCGGGTCCAAGCCGTTGATCAGGTATAGCTGCTCGCCCGTGACCAGGCTGAAGATGCGCAGCCCGATCTTCCCAGACCGGCCGCTCAGGCGCGAAATGCCCTGGCCGCTGTAGAGCAGCGGCACGCCGCGCGGGTCCACGCTGATGCTGCCCTTCATCGGAAAGCCCACGTCGATCGGGTCGCGCGTCGCCGTGCCGTCGTCAAGGTCCAGGAAGTAAATGCGCCCGTCCAGCGTCGCGTAGATCGCCTCGACCAGGCCGTCCTTTTCCTTCTTGTCCGGGTACAGGTTCATGACGTCCTTCAGGGATTGGGGCCAGCGCACCAGCGCGGGCTGGCCGTTCCAGCCGACGCCGCTCCAGTTGTCCAGCGCGCCGATTCTTTTTTGCCATACGATTTCCAGCTTGCGCTCGGGCGCGGTAGCGTAGCCGTAGGCCGCGTTTTGCCGCCACGGCCCGCCGCGAAACGTCAGCACGCCGTCCACCTGGCCGTACCCGCCCTGCGCCGGCATGGCGATCCGGTTCGTGCTTCGCGCGCCAAAGGTGTCGCTTCGCAGCGAAAACCCCGTGGGAATCGCTTCCTCCGCCACGGTGAGCGCATCGGGCGGCGAAGGCGGAGCGGGCGTGGCCGTCGGCGCGGGGGTGGGGGTGGGGTCCGGGCGCGCGAAGGGCCGGAACGCTCCGCCCGTCAGGGGGATGGCAAGCCCGGCGGCCGGACAAAGCGAAATCCACAGCACGGCCAGCGTTGCCGCGACCCATCGCCTTGCTGCCATATTTTTCCCTCCCTTTGCCGCGCTTATTCCCATTGTATACGACGTGCGCGCATTTGACAAGCAAACGCGGCGCTTGTCAATTTTCGGGTGTTCTGGTATGATAAATTGAGTCGCGGCCTGGGCCGGACCGAAAGGAGTTTTGCGGTTGCTGCTTGAATCGGCTGCGGACCGGCTGAAGGCTGTCCGCTGTTTTCTGTTGGATATGGATGGAACGTTTTACCTGGGCGAGAACCTGATCGACGGCTCGCTCGACTTCCTGGAGGCCCTTCGGCGCACCGGGCGGCAGGCGCTGTTTTTGACCAACAATTCGTCGAAAAATGCGGCCGCCTATGTCGAAAAGCTGAAACGGCTGGGCGTCACGGACCCTTTTTTGCGCGTGTACACGTCCGGCCAGGCGGCGGGGCAATACGTGCTTGAGCGCTTCCCCGGCAAGCGCGCGTATCTGCTGGGCAACGATCTGCTGCGGGGCGAGCTTGCGGCCATGGGCGTCACGGTGGACCCGGAAAGGCCCGACTATGTGCTGGTGGGCTTTGACACGGGGTTTACCTATGAAACCATGGCCAGGGCGTGCGACCTGGTCCGCGCGGGCCTTCCGTACGTGGCGACCCACCCGGATTTCAACTGCCCCACGGAGACGGGATTCATCCCCGACATCGGCGCGATCATGGCGTTCATCGAGGCAAGCACGGGCCGAAAGGCCGATGTGATCCTCGGCAAGCCGTACCGGGGCATTGTGGACGGCGCGCTGTCCCTGTTGAGCGCGCCGACCGAGGCGTGCGCGATGGTCGGCGACCGCCTGTACACGGACATCGCCACCGGGGTGAATTTCGGCATGACGGCGGTCCTGGTCCTGTCCGGCGAGGCGACGCGCTCGGACGCGGAAGCCTCTCCCGTCAAGCCCCACCTCATCTTTGACCGGCTGAGCGACATGATCCCGTACCTGGATGCATAGACGAAAGGAAGGATGAATGGATGAAAGCGATCGTGCTGGCTGCCGGGAAGGGCACGCGGCTGCAAAGCGAGGCGATGGACCTGCCCAAGGCCCTGCGCCTTTTGAACGGAAAGCCGCTGATCCATTATGTTTTAGAAAACCTTGACTTTCTTAGGCCCGAGGACATCACCGTTGTCGTCGGGTTCCTCAAGGAGAAGGTCATCGAGTCCTGCGGCGGCGGATACCGCTATGTCGAGCAGCGCGAGCTGAACGGCACCGCCAAGGCCACGCTGTGCGCCAGGCCTCTCGTGCAGGACTATCCCGGCCCGGTGCTCGTGTGCTACTGCGATATGCCGTTTTTGCGGCGGGAAACGTACCGGGCGATGTTTGACCACCATCTTCAAACGGGCGCGGGCAACACGATGCTGGCGGGCAGGTTTTCGCCCATTCCGGCCTTCGGCCGCCTGGTAAGGGACGAGGCGGGGCGGCTTTTAGACGTGGTGGAGGACAGCGCCTGCACGCCCGAGCAGAAACTGATCGACGAGGTCAATGTCGGCATCCAGGTGTTGGACGGAGCACGCATGTGGAGGTGGCTTGAACAGGTGGACAACGAAAACCCCAAGCGCGAATATTACCTGACCGGCGTGGTGCGCGTGCTGGCGAAGGAGGGCGTAAGGCAGGAGGTCGTCACGCTGAGGGACCCGGTCGAGGCGATGGGGGTCAACACCATGGAGGACCTGACGGCCGCCGAGGCGGTGCTGCGCAGCCGGAAAAGTTGACGGGCGCGCAAGGATACGCCTTGTCCGGCATATCCTTAGGCAGAGGACCGGGTTGTCCATGGGAAAGCCAGTTCGATCGATCAAGAGGAGAATGCTATGGATACGCTTCGGGTAATGCTTCTTTCCCTGTTGATCGGCGCCGCGGTGTCGACGAGCGCCACGTACACAAAAGAGGCGTTGCAAACTGAGCGGATCGTCGTTTCACAGCAGGCCACCCCGCTGCCGCAGGCCACGCAGCCGCCCGCGCCCGTGGCAGTGGCCGCCGCCGTGACGCCCCGGCCCACGGCGGCCCCCACGGCCAAGGTGATCTACACGGGCACCTCCATCACGCGCGAGCTGTACCGGGGCTGCACCGGCGAGGACGTCGAAACCCTGCAGGACCTGCTGAACCAGTACGGCTATGCCCTGGAGGTGGACGGGGAATACGGCTCCAAGACGCGCGGCATGGTGATCGCGTTTCAAAAGAATAACGGCCTGAAGGCCGACGGCATCGCGGGCGCGCGGACCATCCGCGCGCTGGCCGGCGGCGCGGCGGTGGTCTACGGCGAAACGCCGGCCCCACGCACCTCGCTTTCCTACGGCATGAGCGGCCAGGACGTCCTGGAACTGCAGTACCGCCTGGGCTTTTTGGGGTATTACTTTGACGCGTACAGCGGCAAGTACCTCACCAACACCCGAAACGCCGTCGCGTGGTTTCAGAAGGTGAACGGGCTGGCCGAGGACGGCATCGCGGGACCGGCCACGCTTTCACGGGTCTACAGCGCGGCGGCGATCCCGGCGGGCAGCGTGCCGCTGTATCCTTCGCCCACGCCGCACTCGCTGTTTACGCGCACCCTGTACGAGGGCCTGAGCGGCCCGGACGTGGGGTATCTGCAGCAGCTGCTTTCCGCGTACGGGTATTTTTCCGGCCCGGCGACGAACTATTTTGGGCAGGGCACCAAATGGTCGGTGGCCACCTTCCAGTCCTTCAACGGCCTGTTCCCGGACGGCATCGCCGGCAGCGCGACGTTTGGTAAGCTCTTGAGCGGCAATGCCGTGCCCTATCCCGGCGGCCCTGTGCCGACGCCCACGCCGGCGCCGCCGCCGGCCAACATCTGCGTGTTCTGCAGCCAATGGATCGCTTCCGGCGACGAGGCCCGCCACCAGACAATCATGGCCTGCGGCCACAGGCAGTGCCAGGAAAACAACGGGCAAACCCATGCCCCCTCGGCCTGCGGCGTGGTGGGACACTATATCTGCATGGACGGCGTGCATACACCGCTTCCCTGCGGCCTCCATTGGTCATGCGTCCAGGACGCCGCAAACGCCTGGCATACCAGGGCATGCGTCTACTGCGGCACGCGGGAGTGCCAGGTGTACGGCTCCGAGGAAGGGTGCACGGGCTCGGGAAGCCCGGCGGGCTTTCACCTGTTCCAGTAAGGCGCGCCGGAGGCCGCCCGCCGAGGCGGGCCGCGGCCCACGGGGTGGCGGCATACAAAACGGGGGAACATGAGCGGGGCTTTCCGTCCGCGCGCGGCGGCCGGAAAGCCCCGTTTTTGTTTGGAACGGCGCTAAAGACGGCTTTCCCTGCGGCGCGAAAGCGCGCGCATGGGGGAGGGGGGGAGCGCGCGGCCTTCGGCCCGCCGCTTGTGGCGCACGCATGCTTGGAGCGCGCCTTAGCTGCGCGCGCCGACCGTCTGCACCTTCAAGGTATTCGTGTTGCCGCAGGTGTTCAGCGGAATGCCCGCCGCGATGACGACCAGATCGCCGTCCTCCACCAGGTCCAGCTGCTTGGCGCAGTCGATCGCGTGCAGGAACAGGTCGTCGGAGGTGTTTTGGTAGCGGGCCAGCACCGGGTGCACGCCCCAGGAAAGCGAGAGCTGGTGGAAGGTTTTGACTTCCGGCGTCGCTGCGACGATCGGCTCCAGCGGACGGTATTTGGAGATGCTGCGCGCCGTCTGGCCGGATTTGGTCACCGCGATGATCGCCTTGGCATGGATGTCGCGGGCCGTGGTGCACGCGGCGTCGCTGATGGCGTTGGTCGTGCCCCCGTTCAGGTCATACTGAAAGCCGCTGTAGGCCCGCATCGCAAAGGCGTCGCGCTCGGCCTGCTCGGCGATGCGCGCCATCACCTGCACGGTGAGCACGGGATAGGCGCCCATCGCGCTTTCACCCGAGAGCATCACCGCCGAGGTGCCGTCAAACACCGCGTTGGCGACGTCCGTGATTTCCGCGCGCGTCGGCGTGGGGCTTTGGATCATCGACTCCAGCATCTGCGTGGCGGTGATGACCATCTTGCCGGACTGATAGCACTTGCGGATGAAGCGCTTCTGGATGCCCGGCAGGCGCTCGTACGCGACCTCCACGCCCATGTCGCCGCGCGCGACCATGATGCCGTCGGCATGGTGAAGGATGGCGTCAAAGTTTTCAATGCCTTCCAGGTTTTCGATCTTGGCGATGATCCGGATGCTGTGCCCGCCGTGATAGTCGATGAACTTGCGCATGGCGATCACGTCGTCGGCCCGGCGTGTGAACGAGGCGGCGATGAAGTCCACGTCGTTTTCCACGCCAAAGAGCAGGTCCTTCTTGTCCTGCTCGCTCAGGTACGGCATGTCCAGCGGTACCTTGGGCACGTTGACGCCCTTGTGGTTGGAAAGCTGACCGCCGGTGAGCACGCGGCAGTGCATTTCAGTTTCGGTGGTGCCCACCACCTCCAGCGCGATGCGGCCGTCGTCAATCAGCAGGCGGTCGCCGGGCGAAAGCTGGCGGGGCAGGTCTTTATAGGTGATGGAGGCGCGCTTGGAATCGCCCAGCACGTCCTCCGTCGTCAGCGTGTAGGATTCGCCCGCCGAGAGCTTCACGGCGCCGTTTGCAAAGTCTTTCAGGCGGATCTCCGGCCCCTTGGTGTCCAGCATGACCGCGGCCGGAATGCCCAGCCGGTCGCGGACGCGGCGGAAGCGGTCGATCATCTCCTTGTGCGCCGGGTGCGTGCCGTGCGAAAAGTTTAACCGGGCCACGTTCATGCCGCTTTTCAGCAGGGCCTCCATGGTCGCTTCATCGGCGCTGGCGGGACCCAGGGTGCAGATGATTTTAGTCTTTTTCATAGTTCCTCCGAGTTGTGTACTGGTTGGGCGGCATGCGCCCGAAGTGTGGCGGGCCGGGTGGCGAGCGGCGATCCAGCCGCCGCCCGGCGTGAGGGCTGCCCGCGCAAATGGCGCCGCTCTCCTTATGCCCGCGGTCTTGGGCCTGAAAGGATGCCGACAACCCTCGCGCCGGACGACGCTTCGCCGCAGCTTACGCCGCCTGAAAAGACGGGAACGGGCGCCGTGCACGGCCCGTCCTTTCTTTTCGGCGGTCTGCGCAAAAAGTCCTTCAACCCCGGCGGTATGCGGGCGATTTCGACGGCAATCGGGTGTCCGGGCGGGCAGCGCGCGGTGGGCGCGTATCCCGTGGCGCATCGGCAAGGCCGGGGAGGCTGGGGGACGGCGCGTTTGCGCGCCGCCGGGGGTGCCACGGCAGGTACCTGCATTGATTTTTCCTTTCCTCTTGCCGCCCCGGTGGCGGCAGGGGGCTTGATCCGCGGCTTTCTATGGATCAAGGGAAGGATAGCAGTGCCCGCGCGGCCAGCGCCGCGTGCGCGCGCTCGGCGTTCACACCGCTTGAGGGGGTTTTCCGCAGCACATTTTGCTCATACGCCCGAAGGAAGGAAAGCGCGCGCCCGGCATCGCCCATGCGGACGGCCACCCGCGCCGCCAGGCCGTATTCCACCGCCCTGCCGGGCACGCCCTCCATCCGCTCCCAGCGCGCGGCGCCCGCTGAAAAGTGGCGGTTGAAGGTCGCGTACAGGATCTTCGCCCGCGTGCTGTCCGGCGGCAGAACGCCCGTCAGAATGGGGAAGAGCTGCGCCATGGCGTCGGGGTAATACCGGCGCAGGTCCAGGGACGCGGGAGAGGCGCGCCCTTTGGCGTTGACGCCCACCTCATAGTGCCCGGCGCGGGCATTCCAGAGCCTTCGCTCGATGGCCCCGGCCAGGGCCTGCCTTCGCGCGGCGCTTTCTTTGGAAAGGGCGGCAAGCGCGCCGCTGCCCGCGAAGCGCGCCAGCGCATGAAACAGGCCCTCCGCCGCTAAAAGCCCTTGCCACACCTCGCAGTTGTCCATCGTGTAGCGCGTGAAAAAGCCCGGCTTGGCATAGCTGAGACCGTCTTTGAAGGTGGCGAGCATCGCCGTATACGCCCGCACGAGCGCGTCCTGGCGAAAGGCCAGGTACGCGCCGTCGCCCGTGGCATCCAGGTACGCTCGCGAAAGAATCAGCAAAAGCGCCGCGTAGGAATCGGTGGAGTCGTATTGCTTTCGGCCCAGGAGGTTGGTCACCGCCCGCTCCGTGATTTCGCCGCGCCCGTTTTGCGTCACCCAGTAATCGTAGATGGTGCCGTCCACGCCGTGATGGTCGCTTCCGGCGTCGTTGAGATGGGCGAAATGCCAGATCAGGTAGCGGCGAACATGCCCGGCGTACCGCGCGGGCCGTATCAGCAGCGAAAGCGCGGCAATGCAGGCAAAGTACGGGCAAACCCGCGCCGCCCCGCCGGGCGGACCCTGCGGGTGCATGGGCAGCGCGCCGTTTGGAAGCTGGAGCGAGGCCTGCCATGACAGCTCCTCCACCACCACCCGGCGGAGCATCGAGACGTCGTCTGCGTTCCTTTCGATCACGGGCTCATCCTTTCGGCCCGCCGCGCCGTGGACGGTCCCGCGCGCTTTTTAAGCGCCGGGCTGGGCAGTCTTGGGCAAGGGCGCGCTTGAAATGCCGGCAAGCATGGATACGAACAAGCCGGCGGCCTTTATGCCTTCCCTCGCCGCTTTTGCAAGGCGCGAGCGCGCTTGACGGCGGCAACCGGCGTTTGCCACTGGGGAAAGGGCCGGCCGCTAGGGCGTGCCAATGGCCGTGAGCGACGAAAGCACCTGATAGGCCAGCGCCTCCGTTTCGGCGTCCAGGGGAGAAAACTTGAACAGCACAACCGTCCGGCCATCCTTGGACAGCGTGATCGCGCCGAGCAGGTTGCCCGGGGCGTAGGCATAGCCGATGCAGGTGATTTCGCCGTACAGCGCCTGGCAAAGGCCGCTGTAGCCGCCGGCCCTGGAAAGCTCCTCCCGGATGGAATCCAGCGTATATCCTTCGTTGGCGCGCACCTCGACCGAAAGCTGCCGCTCGCCGGCCGCGTCGCCGACGATATGGGTATCGTTGCCCAGGTCTTCGGCGTTCCATTCGCGCGGAACATACAGCGAAAAGCCGTATCGTTCGAATGAAACCCATTTTCCCTCAAAATCGGCGGCCGTCCCTTGTCCTTTGGCATCCGCCAGGGCGGTCATGGCGCACAGCAGCAGCGCCAGGCAGACAAGCCCGGCCGTTCCCTTTTTCACGCGCAATCCCCGCTTTCGTTTGCGTCCGTTCTGCGTCCTTTCGTCAAGGAAAGTATAGCATATTTCCGCCCGATCGCAAGGCGTAGGGGACGCGGTGGACAGGCCCCGCCTTTCTTGACACGGTTTGTCCGATATGCCATAATCGGCGTAAAAGATGAGGCAGGGGTGTTTTACCTTGCAAACGAAAAAGACCGTGCGGCTGGCCCAACTCCTGACGGCCCTGGGGGTGCTGCTTGGCTGCACCATTCCCGTTCTCCCCAAAGCGGCGCCGCATTTGGTGTATGATAAGACCACCCTGCTGGTGACGGAGTCGAATTTGCAGTACTACGTCACCAACTATCGCATCCGAAACGACAGCTTCCAGCCCATCGGCCCCAAATGGTCGCCGCTGGTCGTTTCGGTGGACCAGCCTGAAGCCGAGTTCATGGCGAAGGTCTTGTCGGCCAGGCCGTCAAACGGGTTCAAGTCGCGGTGGGAGAAGGAAGAAGGCCGGGCGTATTTCCCCTTTGACGGCATCGCGCCGGGCGACACCGTCACGCTGTCCATCGGCCTGCACACGCCTTCGGACACCTCGCTTTCCGTCGGACCCGAGGGGTCCGGCCTAGCCCTTACGCGGGGCAAGGTCGAATCCATGGTGCTGATCATTCCCTTTGCCCTCTTTACGCTGGCGCTGTTCTTGTGCATCCTGGCCGAGGCGGCGTACACCGCTTGGCACCTGAACCCCCTGGTGCCGGATCCCTACCCGGAGGGCCTGATTCGCCTGCGAAAGCAGCGAAGGCGCGAGCGCGTCGAGCCTCGCAAGCGGACGAGGGCCGCGATGCTGTTTTACCGGCATTGGCCCATCTCCTTCACGGCGCTTTGGGCGCTTTGCTACTGGCTCCTTTTTTGGGCGTGAGCGGAAAGGGTCTTGGCGAACGGGGAATTTCGCCCGTGCCCCGCAAGGCGGTCCCATGCAGCCGGCCATTTTCTTGCTCCCATTTATACAAACGCGCGGCGGCAAGCCTTGAGGAAACGGCCGATTGACAAACGGCTATAAACGAGGTACGCTAAAAAGAGGGGATTTTGGGACATGCGCGAAGCGTCCCATGCCAAAGGAGCCATACGAGCGATGCTGACCATTGGAATTTGCGGGGCGAGCGGCAGCGGCAAGACGACGCTGGCGGAGGAGCTGTCCGGACGGATCGAAGGAAAATCCATTTTGCTCAACCAGGACGCCTATTACCGGGACCACCCGCATCTGTCGTTTGAGGAGAGGGAAAGGCTCAACTATGACGAGCCGGGCATCTTCGAGCATGATGTGCTGCATGAGGACATCCGCCGCCTGATCGCGGGGGAGACGGTGCTGAAAAAGGCATACGACTTTACCCGCCACTGCCGGGCGGACACGAAGGAGCGGATCGAGCCGGCGGACGTGCTCATCGTCGAAGGCATTCACGTATTTTACGACCCCAGAGTGCGCGACCTGATGGATTTCAAAATTTACATCAGCGTTGATCCGGACATCTGCCTTTTGCGGCGCGTGCAGCGGGATATCCAGGAAAGAAAGCGCAGCGTGGACGGCGTGGCCAAGCAGTACCTGGCGACGGTCAAGCCGATGTTTGAACGGTGGATTCGAAACTACATCGATTACGCCGACGTGATCGTGACCCGCGGCGGCAAAAACCAGCGGATCGTGGACATCCTGGCGTTTTACATCAACCATGGGATGGAGCGGACGAAATGAGCGGACAGAAGACCTGGTTTATTCCGGATTGCTATTGGCCCGCCGGGGGCACGGACGCGCCGTATGTCAGCCACGAGTCCGTCTGCGTCCTGAACGTATCGGATGAGGACGCGCGCGTCGATTTTACCCTCTATTTTGAGGACCGCGAGCCGATCGCGGGCTTTCACGCCGTCTGCGGCGCGCGGCGGACGCACCACGTGCGCATGGACAGGCAGGTTTCCGACAGCGGGCAGGTTGTCCCGCGCGGCGTGCCCTACGCCGTCAAGGTGGACGCGAGCGTTCCCGTTTTCGTGCAGTACAGCCGCTGCGATACCACCCAGGCGCACATGGCCTTTATGACCGCCATTCCAACGCACGGCTAAGCGGACACAAACAAGGAGGAACCCGTATGCATCCTCTTCAGCGGCAGTATGCCGAACAAATCCGGGAACTGGCCGCCGCTTCCAACAGGCTGGCGGCCCTTGGCTACGTCACTTCCCACGGCGGGAACCTGTCCGTGCGCGCGGCCGAGGAGGTGGTGCTGATCACGCCCACCAAGGTCCCCAAGCGCGATATCGGCGAAAATGACATCTGCTTTGTCAACATGCGCGGGGAAACGCTGTTTGCGCCCGAGGGCAGAAAGCCCACCAGCGAATCGCCCTTCCACCTGCGCGTGTACGAAAAGCGGCCGGACCTCAAGGGCGTCGTGCACGCGCATCCGCCTGTTTTGACGGGCTTTGCCATTGCCGGCGGCGAGGCGTTGGCGTGCGCCATCCTGCCCGAGCCCGTCATCGAGGTCGGCCCCATGGTGATGGTGCCCTACGCCCAGCCCGGCAGCGAAGCGCTGGCCGAGGCGTTTGACGCGGCGCTGCCCCGCTCCAACGGTTTTTTGATGGAAAACCACGGCGTGCTGATGACGAGCGGCGAAGGCGTGCTGCGGGCGCTCGACCTGCTGGAGATGATGGAAAGCGCGGCAAAGTCCGTTCTGGTGGCCAGGCTGCTGGGCAACCTGAAGCCCCTGCCGCAAAAAGACGTGCAGGATCTGGAAAGCGTGATGCGCTCGCGCGGCCTGCCGATGCCGGGCGATCCGTCCGCGAATAGGTGCCTGCTGGACGTGTTTCAATGAGCGAACGGGTTTTGCTGGAGGCGCACGCGCACACCAAGGAAAGCAGCCGCTGCGGATGGCTTCCCGCCCGGGAGGTGATTTCGGCGCTTCATGCCGCCGGGTATGGCGCGGCGGTGATCACCGACCACTATCTGCACGGCGAGAGGACGGACGCGGCGTCGCGCGAACAGTTCCTGGAGGGCTATCGCCAGGCCAGGGAGGCGGGCGAGGCGCTCCGGATGGTGGTGCTGCCGGGCATCGAGATCCGCTTCAAGGACAAAATCGAGGATTACCTCGTCTACGGCATGG
>CAZUIA010000001.1:19089-43267 GCA_964620835.1 uncultured Oscillospiraceae bacterium | reverse complement strand
ATCCGCACGCTGGAATACCTTCGAAAGGGCGGCCGCATCGGCCTGGTGGAGGGCGTGCTCGGCACGATGCTGCAATTGAAGCCCGTCATCTACGTGAACGGCGACGGCGTATATGAGACGCTGGCCAAGGCGCGGGGGCACGCAAACGCGCTGGAGACGCTTGTGCGCGAGGTGAGCACCCGCTTCAATAAGGCGCGGGTGCGCCTGGCCGTGGTGCACGGGCAGGCTGCGGCTGAGGCGGAAAAGCTCCTGGAAAGGCTGAAGGGCCTGCTGGATGTGGAGGAATCCTTCCTCGTGCCTGTCAGCCCCGTGCTGGGGGTCCATACGGGGCCCGGGCTGCTGGGCGTGATCGCCTGCAAGGTGTGAGGCAAAAGCATACACCCTGTATCCAAGGCACAGGCGGCGGGGCCTTTGCGCGGCCGCACGCCTGTGCCTTGCGTTGCCGCCAAGTCCCCCGTTAGGCGGCGTGGCAGGGGTCTATTTGCTCCCGGGACGTAAAAGCACATCCCTATCCTGCAAAAGGGCGCGCCGTTTCCATTGAAGGTTGATGAAAATACCCATTGACTGCGACATCGTGTCGTAGTTTATACTTCCCTTACGAGAGGAGGTGAGGAGGCATGGAAGCCATGACCGTCAGCCAGGTTTCAAAGGACTTTGGGATATCCACAAGGATGCTGCGCTATTACGAGCAGGCGGGGCTTTTGACAAGCTTTCGGCGGCAAGCGTACGCCTATCGGATGTACGATGAAGCCGCGCTCGCCCGGCTAAGGCAGATCCTGATCCTGCGCAAGCTGCGCCTTCCATTGAAGCAAATCCAAACCATCCTGCAAAAGCCCGACGCGGTTACGGCCATAGAGATATTCCGGCAAAGCATCGCGGAGCTTGACGAGGAGATCGCCGCGCTGTCGGTTGTCAAAGGCGTTTTACGCCATTTCGTTACCGAGCTGCAAAAAGCCGCGGACATACAGATCCACCGCCTGATCACGCAGGACGATGCCATCTTGGCCGCCATAGCGTCCTTATCCCTTGTCGGTATCAACTTCAAGGAGGACAGGGCCATGGATAAGCTAAGCAGCGCACAGGAGCATTTGGTCAAGCTCACCGACGTGCGGATCGTGTATCTGCCGCCCGCGACCGTCGCCGCCGCCCATGTGATCGGAGAGGAACCGGAGTATCAGGCCGGCGCGCTGATCGACGCGTTTGTACGGGAGGCGGGGCTGTGCGCGATCAAGCCGGATTTGCGGAACTACGGCTTCAATCACCCAAACCCGGTCGACGAAACCGGCCGCCACGGCTATGAGATGTGGGTGACCATCCCGGATGGGATGGAGGTCGCGCCCCCTCTGGCGAAAAAGCGCTTTGCCGGCGGGCTATACGCGGCCCATATGATCTCCATGGGGAATTTCCACGAATGGCAATGGCTCTTTGATTGGGTAAGCAAGAGCGACAAATACGCGTTTGCCGGCGATATGCGGGACCAGGAGCATATGTGCGGGCTGCTCGAAGAGCATCTCAATTATGTAAGCCATCTTCGGCTGGAAAACACCGAGCCCGAGGACATGCAGCTTGATTTGCTCATGCCCGTCCGGGAAAAAGCCTAGCCGCCTTCCAACACGGCACATTCGATGAAGCAGCGTCCGCCGCCCGGCCGTCGTGCGGCAGCGGACGCTGCTTTGCGCCCCTTTCAAGCGCTAAAACGCTTCGCCGCGCGGCCGGCGCCGAAAAACACCCCGAAAAAGCGTACGGATTGACATCCGTGGTATACTATATAGTTAGAGCAGCAAGAAAGGACGCCCACATGCCAGAGATACTCATCCGTGCGGATCACTGCGCGTTTTGTTACGAGGGGGCGCCGGAGAAGGCGGTGAAGGATGCCTCGCTTTCGGTGTGCCGGGGCGAGTTCCTCGCCGTTCTCGGGCGAAACGGCTCGGGCAAATCGACGCTCGCCAAGCTTTTCAACGCCCTATACATCCCCTCCGAAGGCTCCGTGACCGTCTGCGGCCTGGATACGCGCGACGAAAGCCGCGTGTGGGACATCCGCCAGCAGGTGGGCATGGTGTTTCAAAACCCGGACAACCAGCTGGTGGCGACGGTCGTGGAGGAGGACGTGGCGTTTGGCCTGGAAAACCTCGGTGTGACGCCTCGGGAGATCCGCCCGCGCGTGATGGAGGCGCTTTCCGCCGTGCACATGGAGGCGTTTGCCCAGCACGCGCCGCACATGCTGTCCGGCGGGCAAAAGCAGCGCGTCGCTGTCGCAGGCATGCTGGCCATGCGGCCCAAGGTGCTGATCCTGGACGAAGCGACGGCCATGCTGGACCCCGCCGGCCGGCGCGACGTATTTCTAACGGTCAGGCGGCTCAACCGCGAGGCGGGCATCACCGTCGTCTGGATCACCCATTTTATGGAAGAAGCGGCGCAGGCGGATCGCCTGGCCCTGATGCACGAGGGCACGGTCGTGCGCGAGGGGCCGCCCCGCGCGCTGTTTGAGGATGTGGAGGGCATTCGCGCCCTGGGGCTTGACGTGCCGCCGATGGCCGCCCTCGCCCATGACCTGCGCGCATCCGGGGTGCCGCTGCCGCGCGCGATCCTGACCTTTGACGAGATGGTGGAGGCCCTATGCCGATTGTCATCGAAAACCTGACCCATACGTACATGCCGGACAGCCCTTTTCAGGCGACGGCCATCCACGGCGTGAACCTCACCGTGGGCGACGGCGATTTTCTGGGGCTCATCGGGCATACCGGCTCGGGCAAAACCACGCTGGTCATGCACATGAACGCCCTTTTGAAGCCGACCGCCGGGCGCGTGCTCGTCGACGGAAAGGATATCAACGAAAAGAGCTTTGACCGCCGCGAGGTGCGCCGCCGCGTGGGGCTGGTCTTTCAATACCCGGAGCACCAGCTGTTTGAGGAAACCGTGGACAAGGACGTCGGGTTTGGCCCGAAAAACCTGGGGCTTTCCGAGGCGGAAATAAAGGACCGCGTGGCCGAGGCGATCGCGCGGGTGGGGCTTTCCCAGGCGGAAATCGGCGGGCGGTCGCCGTTTGACCTGTCCGGCGGCCAGATGCGCCGGGTCGCCATCGCGGGCGTGCTGGCCATGCGGCCTGAGACGCTCATCCTGGACGAGCCGACGGCGGGGCTGGACCCGGCCGGCCGCAAGGACATCCTGGGCCTGATCGAAAGGCTGCATTCCGAGGGCGTCACCGTGGTGATGGTGTCCCACAGCATGGAGGACGTGGCGCGCCTTGCCACGCGCATCGCCGTCATGAACCAGGGAACGCTCGGCCTCTTTGGCGCGCCTTTTGAGGTGTTCGCCCGCGGCGCGGAGCTTCAGGCCATGGGCCTGGATGTGCCGGCGGCGGTCAGGCTTTCGGACGCCCTGCGGGAAAAGGGCCTGGACGTTCCGGGAGAGGTGTACCAGATGCCCGCGCTGACGAGCTGGCTGATCGGGCGCTTTGCAAAGGGGGGCGGGGGCGCATGATGAAGAACATCACCCTGGGCCAGTATTTTCCCGGCGATTCGCCGATCCACCGGCTGGACCCGCGCGCGAAGATCCTCTTGACCCTTGCGTACATCGTCGGCATCTTTTTCATCCGCGGCCCCGTCGGGTTTGCGCTGTCGGCCGCGCTGGTGTACGCGTGCGCGCGCACGGCGGCCATCCCGTTTCGCTACCTGGCGCGCGGGCTCAAGCCGCTTCGGTTCATCATCCTGTTCACGGCCGTGCTCAACCTGTTCATGGGCGGCGGGGACGACGTCCTGTTTGAGCTTTGGTTCCTCCGCGCGACCTGGTCCGGGCTGTACAACGCCGCTTTTTTCGGGTTTCGGCTCGTCTTCCTGGTCCTCGGCACCTCGCTTCTGACGTTGACCACCTCTCCGATCGCGCTGACGGACGCGCTGGAGCGGCTTTTGTCGCCGCTTCGGGTGCTGCGTTTCCCGGCGCACGAGCTGGCGATGATGATGACCATCGCGCTTCGCTTCATCCCCACGCTCCTGGAGGAGACGGACAAGATCATGAAGGCGCAGAGCGCCCGCGGGGCGGACTTTGAAAGCGGCAACCTGATGCGCCGCGCCAAGGCCATGGTGCCGCTGCTGGTGCCGCTGTTCATCAGCGCGTTTCGCCGGGCAGGGGACCTGGCGATGGCCATGGAGGCCCGGTGCTACCGCGGCGGCGAGGGCCGAACCAGGATGCGCGTCATGAAGCTGACGCGGCTGGACCTGCTGGCCTCGCTTTCGATCGCCGCCTACATCGCCGCGGTTGTCGCGGAAAGCGCCCTGCTATGAGCGGCGCGCGGCGCATCAAGCTGACCGTCGCCTACGACGGCACGAACTACGCCGGCTGGCAACGGCAGCTCAACGCGAAAAGCGTGCAGGAGATGCTGGAAAAAGCGGTTTTCAGCCTGACGGGCGAGGAGACCGCCGTCACCGGCGCCAGCCGCACGGACGCGGGCGTGCACGCGCTCGGTCAAGCGGCGCATTTTGACACGCGCTCGCGCATTCCGGCGGAAAAGTTCTGCTTCGCGCTCAACACCCGCCTGCCCGACGACATCCGGGTGACCGCGTCCGAGCAGGTTTCCCCCGCCTTTCACGCCCGCTACAGCGCCAGGGGAAAAACCTACCGCTACCAGATCCACAACAGCCCGCACGCCTCCGCGCTCTACCGGCTGCAGCGGGCCCATGTGGCAAAGCCGCTTGACGTCGCTTTGATGCGCAAGGCCGCGCAGGACGCGCTGGGCGAGCACGATTTTCGCGCGTTCGCGGCCGCGGGCGGCGAGGCCAAGACAACCACGCGCGATATCGGCCGCCTTGACATTGCGCAGGCGGGCGAACTGATTGAACTGACCGTGACCGGCCGAAGCTTTCTGTATAACATGGTGCGCATCCTTGCCGGAACGCTGATCTACATCGGCATCGGCAAGCTGCCGCCCGACGCGATTGCGCGCGCGCTTTTGACCGGCAACCGGCTGGATCTGGGCATCACGGCCCCCGCGCATGGGCTGGCGCTACTGAAAGTATACTACGACCCTGAATGAATATTCGAAAAGCGCAGTCCGTTCAGGACTTCTCCGGTGAGCCTTTCGGCCATTGTCCGCCGCTTCCTAATTTTACGGCGAAATGCCATGGGCAACACCGTTAGAAATGCTCTAACGGATCGCAAATGGCGGATGATCGACGCAAATCCCGTTTTTTCCTTGTTGTTGTCCAAGGCAAATCCGTTGCCCTTCGGGCCGCTGTTTTCGCATGACCCTATGCGGATGGTATTTAAGACAATAACATCTTTTTGCTCTTCACGCCATTCGGCGTGCTTTTCCATGAGCATATGGTTGCAAAATAACATTGTTTCCTCCACGTCGAGTTTTCTCTGACAGGGAGATTCATGAAAGGCCTTGCTTTTCCCGTTGTATCTGAAAAGAAAGTTTTCAAATTTGCCTCATAACAAAACCAAACGGACGACTCAATCATCTAATGGGTGCAAATGGCCATGATGCACCCGGAGGAAGTGAAACGGAGATGACGAAAAACGAGTTCGCCGCGCAGGTTGTATCGCTTCAGGACACGCTTTACCGCGTCTCTTACAGCTTGCTCCCAAACCCCTACGATCAGGACGACGCAGTGCAGGAGACAATCCGCATTGCGCTGCAAAAAAGGGAGACGCTTCGAGAGGACCGGTACCTGAAGACATGGATCATTCGCATCTTGATCCATGTGTGTTACGGGCTGCTGCGCAAAAAGAAGAAGGAGCTTCCGACCGAAACCATAGAGGTCGTCGTGCCCCCGACATCCGACGGGACCGTTGTGGAAGCGCTGCTGAAGCTGGAGGAAAGATTTCGCCTGCCGCTTGTGCTGCACCACATCGAGGGATACACGACGAAAGAGGTATCCCGTATCCTCCGTGTGCCGGAAGGGACTGTCAAAGGGCGGCTGGTGCGCGGAAGAGATCTGCTGAAAATCGCACTATTGGAAGGAGGGATGGGCTATGAAGGAGCTTACCAAGCACACATTCGGAGAAACTACTGAATATTTCAAGCACCGTTTGGCCTACGCCCTCGAACAGGAGGAAAAGCCCATGAAAATAAAGCGGAAAGCGTATGTCTCCATCATCGTGATCGCCGTGCTGTTCATCGCTGTGGCCTGCACCGCGCTTGCGGTGGTTTTCGGAAGTTTTGAACAGGTGCTGGAGAGGGAAATCACAAAAGGGTATTTTGATACCTGGACGGCCGAAGAGCGGCTGGCGCTCGTACAGGAGATGATCGAAGGCGGGTTGATCCAGCCGGACGAACGAACGAAAGCGCTCCTGCGAGGGGAGCTGGATGAAGAAGCATGCAGGAAATTGGCGACGGAGCTCGTCACCGAGGCCATCGGTGCCCGCGAGGATACGGTCACCTACCTTTCCATCATGGAATCCATCAAAGGCCCCTTTGAAACCTGGACGACGGAACAAAAGGCCGAATACAGCGAGCTACAGAAGCAGTATGGGCGGGAGAGCTCCGAGGCGGAATTCTACATGCGTCTTCGGGAGGGGGATGTCTCTGAGGACGCGGCCGTCCGCATCGCCCAAGAGGGCATAGAGAAAGCTTTCCAGTTACAGCCCGGCACGCTGGACACCTATAAGGTCTACACGGAGTATTACCGCATGAAGCAGGGATCGCAGGAGCCGAGGTGGCTGGTTGAGTTCAGCGATTCGCCGACACAGCCTGGCACAGCGGGTCACCGCATGTATACGGCGATCGTTTCATCAACAGGGGAGCTGATTGATGATCATGAGCGCTCGATTCTCTCGCCGGAAAACCAAGTGGCATGGGAGGCGGAGTATGAAGAGCTGATGGCGCGAAAGGACGCGGAGGGGGACAAGCGGCCCATCTTCATGTGGACGCTGGAGGAACAGGCCATTGTGTTCCCAAGCAGCCACGGGTTTCCCGGCCCGGACGATGTGCCGCTGGAAAAGGCGGTTGAAACGGCGAAAGACCGCCTCTTGCGCGACGGCGTGTATGGTGAGGCGGATCTGTCCCAGATGGAAGTCTATTCGTCGTTCATGATCCGCTGGACGGACAACGTGAAGGTGCCGTTCTGGTCCATCACATTTGTGCGAGAGAATCCGGACAGCGAACGCCCCTACGTAGACGAAATGCTCGCGTTTGTGGATGCCAAGACGGGCGACCTGGTCTGGTACCGGGGAATGAAGGACTGACAAACGCGAAAAACAGGGCCCGGCGTATACCACGCCGGGCCCTGATCAGCCTCCCCGCAGTAGCGCATGCATACGTTCCGTTACCATCCTGACGCGCAAAACGCCAGCGAAGAACGCCTTGGCGAAGTTGTGAAAACCGGTACCGGCTTGCGCGATTGGCCGCCTTATCCAGCGCCAAGGGATACGGTGAATTGGCGTCGGGAGATGAAGGAAACGGCGGGAAAAGGAACGGGAAGAGACGCGGCAACGAAGGCGCGGAACAACGCTTGAGTGTGAGACCGTCCCGAATTCCGTGTAAACCTCCGTGCTATTTCTGTCCTGTCACAGCTTGCAGGTTACACAGAATTCGGGGCGGTCTTTCTCCGCGCATCCGGGAGCTTTTTCGCTTCACAAGCAACAGACCATTTTCCGGCAAAGATTTCCATGGAAGTTTTCTGGAAAATTTGTTGCATTATTTTGTCGAAATAATTACAGTTTTGTTAAACCTAGGAAGGCCTAGGGAAAATTGGGAGGTGAATGTATGAATATCAAACGAATGGGCGTCCTCGTACTCACGCTGCTGCTCCTGAGCTTTGCCGCTATGGCCCTGGGCGAGTGTCCGAGCCCGCCCTGTGACGAAGCGGAATCGTTCGTTGAACCCGGCAGATCATCCGTGCCGACTTGTCCGATGATTTCCTGGGAAGAGCAGCGCTCGGGCGCATATTCCTTTGATTTCTCCAACGGTTCCTCGGGGAGCACGAGCTACAGCACGGTGGAAAGCGAGCTCGCGGCGGCCGTTTCCGCCGACTGCCCGCCTTCGACCAGCGGGTCCGGCTCCTGCCCGATCACCATCGTGTCCAGCGGACGCGGCGCTTCCATCACCTATAGCGCTGCCAACACCAACAGCGCTTCGAGCAACTGCGGTTCTTCCGGCTCCTGCGCCTCTCCCAAGACGTGCGACAGTTCGGGGAACTGCACTTCTTTGGGCTCCTACACTGCCGCCAACACCAACAGCGCTTCGAGCAACTGCGGTTCTTCCGGCTCCTGCGCCTCACCCAAGACCTGTGACGGTTCGGGGAACTGCACTTCTTTGGGCTCCTACACCGCTGCCAACATCAACAGCGCTTCGAGCAACTGCGCTTCTTCCGGCTCCTGCGCCTCACCCAGGACCTGCGACGGTTCGGGGAACTGCACTTCTTTGGGCTCCTGCACCGCTGCCAACCCCAACAGCGCTTCGAGCAACTGCGCTTCTTCCGGCTCCTGCGCCTCTGCCAATACGTGTAGCGCTTCGGGTACGTGCCCCACTTCCAAAACCTCCGGTTCTTCCAATACCCGCAGCACTTCCAGCGCGGCCCGGTATGTAAGCCCCTCCTGCGGCGCCAGCCGTTCCTATCCGACCTATAGCGTGTATTATAGCACAACTCTTCGCTGGCGTTAATACCGGCGTGAGCCGGCCGGGACGCTCCAAAGACGTACAAAGCCCCCGCGGGCCAAGCCCGCGGGGGCTCTTCGCTTTTTTCGCGCGGCAAGACCGCAGTTGCTTTTTTTTTGCAAACACGCTACAATGAACCTGCATACATATTTTGTCAAGGCCTATTCTTATTTTATGGAGGAATCATACCGATGAATTATGTTTTCATGACGGACAGCAACAGCGATCTTCCATACACCATCAAGGACCAATATGACATCCCGGTTGTCTACATGCCCTACGTGATCGACGGACAGGAGTTTTTTGCCGACCTGGGGCGCGGGGGAGAGAACAAGGCGTTTTACGACAAGATGCGCGCGGGCGCTGCCCCGGTCACGTCGCTGCTGCCAACGGACGCTTACTTTGAGTATTTTGAGCCCATCCTGCAAAAGAGCGACCTGCTGTTCATCGCCTTTTCCAGCCAGCTTTCCGCAACGATCCAAAACATCTATGCCGTGCGCGAGGAGCTTTTGAAAAAGTATCCGGAGCGGAAGTTCATGGTCGTGGATACGATGAGCATTTCCGCGCCGGAATTGCTGCTGATCCTCGGCGCGCATAAGCTCTACCGCGAGGGCAAGCCCATGGAGGAGGTTGCCAAGTGGGTGGAGGACAACAAGATGCGCGCGCAGGCTTGGGTTACCGTGGACGACCTGAAGTACCTAAAGCGCGGCGGACGCATCTCCGGCGCCGCGGCGTTTTTTGGCACCATGCTGAGCCTGAAGCCCATCGTCGTCATGGGCAAAAATGGGAAAATCGCCCCGGCGGAAAAGGTACAGGGGCGGCAAAAGGCGCTGCGCCTGATTGCCGAGAGGACGGCGCAGAACATCGAAAACCCCGCGGACCAGACGCTGATCATCATGCACGCGGATGTGCCGGAGGATGCCAAGCGCCTGGAGGACCTGATTCGCCAGCGCATCCCGGACCTCAAGGACGTCATGACCATCTTCGTCGGCCCCGTCATCGGTACGCATTGCGGGCCGGGCACGGTGGCGAGCTGCTTCATGGGCAAGGAAAGGCCGATTTAAGCGCAATGCCTGCATGGGAAAAGCCGCCGAGCGCGCGCATGGCCGCGCGCTTCGGCGGCTTTTGCGCTACCGATCCTTGCGAAGCTCCACCCTCTGCCGGTATTCCCTGGGCGTACACCCCGCCACGCTGCGAAATACGGAGGAAAAATACGAAAGCGAATCAAACCCGACGTTGTCCGAGATCATGCTGATGGGCAGGTTGGTCTGCTTCAGCAGGCGCTTGGCAAAGGCGATGCGCTCGGCCTTGATAAACTCGCTGAGCGTTTTGCCCGTCTCCTTCTTGAAAAAGGTGGAGAGGTATTCGGGCGAAAGCCCCACATGGCTGGCGATGTCGTTGCGGGAGATTTCCTGGGAAATATGGTCGTAGATGTACGCCTTGGACCGCTCGACCAGCGCGTTGGCGGTCTGCCTGGCGACAGAGTGCCGGCCGCCGGCCTGGCGCACCTGGGCGACGGCGCGCGAAAGCGTCGATTCCAGCTGGCTGTCCTCCACGGGTTTGAGCAGGTATTCAAACACGCCCAGCGCGATGGCGCGCTGCGCGTAGTGAAAGTTTGGGAAGCTGCTCAGGATGATGCTGACATACTGAAACGCCCGGGCGTTCGCCCACTCAATCAGATCAAAGCCCGTGCCGCCGCGCATTTCAATGTCCGTGAGCAGCAGCTCGATGGAGCGCGCCTGAAACTGCCCGATGGCCTCGTCCATCGAATAGGCGACGTACGTCTGCTCAATGCCGATTCTTTGCCAGTTCACGATCTTCAAGATGCCCTGTACCGCCGGGATCTCGTCGTCCACAATCAGGATATTCATGGGGATGCGTTCCTTTCTTTCGTAAACCGGTCAAACTGTGCCTGCGCCTCGTCGATCACGCGCGCGGCGCCTGCCGCTTCCATCTCCGCCAGCATCCGGGGCAGGTACACCTTGGGGTCGAGCTGGCCGGTTTCCAGGCCATAGGCGTATGTGCTTGCGATCTCGTTGAGCCTTTCGTTTTCAGCCGCGACCGGGCCGTCGTCAAAGACAAAGTCAAGCGCGCCTGAAACGGGCGAGGATTCGTTGAACGCGAGCAGCTCGTCCCATAGGCGCGGGCTGTTCCCGCGAAAGACATGGGAAAGCGTCTGGTTGGGGAGCAGCCAGCCAAGCGTGTTTTGATACCCTACGGTCTTGGCCGTCACGCCCTCGGGATACTCGATCGTTCCGTCTGGCTGCAGGGCGTAGTGCACGCCCTCGATGCCGTACAAAAGCAGGTTGACCAGCTCGCTGTCGGTGTACAGCAGGTTTAGAAACTGCACGGCCTTGCCCGGGTTTGTGCAGGTGGCGGATACGCACCACGGGGCACGCTCGAGCGACAGGCGGGTGACGAGCGGCTCCGTCAGGGAGACGGTGACCATCTCCGTGCCGCAGCTCAACGATTCTTCGTGGTTCACGCTGGGCCGGTACGCGCAAAAGTAGGAAAACAGCTCTCCGGCGCTGACCAGCTGCGAGGCGCGCAGGCTTTGCAGTGCCATGTGGTCCGGCAGGTAGCCCTTTTCATACCATCTGCGAATGATTTCAACGGTCTCCCTGTAGGAAGGCGTGGCATAGTAGTTGACGATCCGATTCGGGTCCTCCGGGGACAGGTCGCAGACGGAGGAGGGCAGGGCATCCTTCAGCTGAAAGCGGGCAAGCAAGCTGCTTCGGGTCAGGTAAGGGCTGACCATCTTCAGGTCCGGCTCATATTGATGGATATGATCAAACACCGCGCCCAGATCGGCCAAAGAGCGGATCCGGGACACATCGACCGAATACCGGTCCACCAGGTCCTTTCGAAGGGCGATGCCGGCGGTGGCCACGCTGTCGCTGAGGGAAGGGATGCGGTGCAGCGGCCCTTGCGCGCGAAAAAAGGACAGCCGGAAATCGCCCATGCCTGCCAGAATGCCCTGGCCGTAGCGCGCAAGCAGTTCATCCAGCGCAATGCTCTGCATGTTCGGCAGAATATCCGGGTACAGGTCAAAGGTGATCCCCTGCTTTTCCAGCATTTCAAACTCCGCGATCCTTCGCGGATCGGGAGAATCCTCATATAAATACAAAAGCGGAACGAGCTTCACCGACGCGCCGATCTTCTCTCGCGCCATCTGGTCGACCGCCCTGGCGATCTGATCGACATCCTCGGGAATCTGCGATTCAAAAAACAGGGGCACCACCAGCCGCGCGTACACCGGCGAGTCGGCGAACACGCTTGCCGGCAGAGAAGCGCAGAGGAAAAGCAGGATGAGCCCCAATGAAAAGCATCTCATGCGCGCTTCTTCTCCCTTCTGCGCTCCATCGGCAGGCACATTTCCACGTGCGCGCCGCCCTTTGCGTTGTTGGAAAACACAATGCTGGCCTGGTCGCCGTAGAGGATCTCCAGCCGCTTTCGCACGTTTTCAATGCCGATGCCGTGGCCTGTGTCCTCGCCCGCCGGGGCGCCCGGGCCGTTGAGCGAGGCGAGCATGTCCTCCGAAAAGCCGACGCCCGTATCGTCGATGGTGATGGAAAGATAGGGGACATCCGCCTTCACGGCCCTTGTGATGGACGTGTAGATGTCGATCTCGCTGGCCTGCTCGCGCGAGTGCTTCAGCGCGTTTTCCACAAAGATCTGCACGGCCAGGATGGGGATCTCCCGGTCCAAAAGCGCCTCCTCCGCCGTGGCGATGTAGCGGTATTTGGTGTTGTGCTGCATGCTCTGCATGTCGATGTAGTTCTGCGTGTAGGCAAGCTCCTCCTCCACGGAGACGAACCAGGCGTTGTAGAGGATGTAGCGGCAGTGCGTGGCAAGGCCCAGGGTCATCTTCTGCAGCATCGCGTACTCGTTTGCGCGGGCGTAGCTTAAAATGGTGTTGAGCGCGTTTAGAAAAAAGTGCGGGCGAAGCTGGAGCTGAAACAGCTGCATCTGCGTGTGCTGCTGCGAAAGCTTTTCCTCATAGACGCGGATCTTCAGCGCCTCCACCTCGTTGGTCATCTTGTTGAGGGCGCGGTACACGTCCTGAATCTCCGTGGCGTCGTTGGACCGGACCGCGATGGGCGCAAAGTCGCCCGATTGGATGTTTTTGATGGAAGCGATCAGGCGGCTGAGCGGAGAAATGACGGACCCGCGCATGAACCCGATGTAGGCGATGAACAGGATCAGCGCAATGCCGAGCGCCAGCAGGATGCCCTGGTTTAAGCGGGTGAACGGCGAAAAGACCACGCCGCGGTCCAGCAGCGCCGTCAGCGTGAACGCGCCGCTTGCCAGCTGCTCGCTGACGACCAGATAGCCGGACAAAAGATCGCTCAGCCTTCGGGCGGAGCGGGTATTGAACTGCTCGCTGAGCATGATGCCCGTGCGGTCGGCAAACATGGCGGCCGACAGGCCGTCGATATCCGATGCCCGCAGCGGTTTCAATAGGGTATCCGCGTTGAACCAGCACCCGACCGTGCCGCCCTCGGGCAGGTCGATCCCGATATAGAAGTAATAGTCCCCTTCCGATTCAAAGCTCAGATACCCCTGCTGAAACAGCGGGCTTGTCTCCTCGTGCGAGCGGAGAAAGGCGGTCAGATACTCCGCGGCCTTTCGCTGGCGGGCGTAGGAACGGTTGTAGTTTTGAACGAACCAAAGATCGTTGTCATAAAAAAGAAAGACCGCGTCCACCTGGGAATGGACCGACAGGTCCTCCGAAAAGCTGTCGCCCAGGGCGCGCGCGGCGAAAAGGGCGGTCAGTTCGTCGCCCTTGGCCGCGGAGAGCGCCGAGAGGTCCACCCGCTTGTTGGCGATATAGCGCCGCGTGTTTTCAAGCGTCACATCGATCTCCCGGGCAAAGGGGATCAGGATCTGTTGGATGTTTGCCTGGATCTGCTCCTCATAGGAGTGCGTGGCCATGCTGGTGCTGTAAAAAAAAAGAAAAAGGATGGGCAGGACAAACACAAGCGCCCACAGGAGCATCCTGTTGCGCAGGGAGCGAAGCCCAAGCCCGGCAAGCCACTTCATGCAAGCATCCTCCGGCACGCCCGAAAACCTGGCTTTATTATAACAGGGTTTTCGGACGGTTCAATGGCAAAACTTCGGAAATCTTATAATTCTTATAATTTATCGAATAAAATTTATAGAAATGACCCAGAAAACCCCGCTATAATGAAACATAGGGGCGGCGCTCCTTTGCCGCCAAAGAGCAGATCAACGCATAGAAAGGTGGTCATCAAACCATGAAGAAACTCCTATCCATGCTCGTCGTTCTCGCACTGTGCATGCCGATTTTGGGCAGCGTCGCCCTGGCGGCGGATGTGGACGTCGGCATCGTGCTGCCGACCAAGGACGAGCCGAGGTGGCTGCAGGACCAGGCCCGCTTTGAGTCCGTCATCGCGGACACCGACTACTCCGTCGAGGTGCTGTTCAGCCAGGGTTCCTCCGCGACCGAGCGCACCAATGTGGAAACGCTGATCGCCAAGGGCGTCAAGGCGCTCATCATCTGCGCGCACGACGCGGGCGCCGCGGGCCTGTCCGTGGAAATTGCCAAGGAAGAGGGCATCAAGGTCATCTCCTATGACCGCCTGATCACCGGCACGGAAGCGGTCGACTACTACGTGACGTTTGACTCCGTGGCCGTGGGCGAGGCGATGGGCCAGTACCTGCTGGACAACGTGGAGGGCACCGGCAACTCGCTGTACCTGTACGCGGGCGCCGCGACCGACAACAACGCGTTTTTGTTCTTTGAGGGCGCGTGGAACATCCTCCAGCCGAAGATCGCGGACGGCACGTTCGTGATTCGCAACTCCTCCGAAGCGGTCGCGCTGCAGGATCAGCCGACGCTGACGCGTGAGCAGATGGCCGCCATCATCGGCCAGGTCACGACCGATTGGGACTTCAACGTCGCCAAGTCCAAGGCCGAATCCAACCTGACCGCCGTGACCGCCGCCGAAAAGGGCCTGTGCTACGTGCTCGCGCCCAACGACGGCACCGCGCGCTCCATCGCCGACGTGTTCGCCTCCGACGCGGATGTCAACGGCTACTACATCACCGGCCAGGACGCGGAAATCGCCTCGGTGCAGTATGTCATCGACGGCAAGCAGTCCATGACCGTGTTCAAGGACACCCGCACGCTCGCGCAGGATGCCATGGATATGGCCATCGCCATCATCGAAGGCAAGGAACCTGAGACGGATACGACCTACAACAACACCCTGATCGATGTGCCCGCCAAGCAGACGCCGGTCGTCGTGGTGACGAAGGACAACGTGAAGGAAGCGCTGATCGATTCGGGCTACTACGCCGCCTCCCAGTTCACCGGGATCTGATCGGGAAACGCGACCAACGCAGGGCTGGCCCATCCGGGTCAGCCCTGTGAATAGGGGGCAAGGCGCACATGCAGGAATTCATTCTGGAAATGAAGGACATTGTCAAGACCTTTCCGGGCGTAAAGGCGCTCGACCACGTGAGCTTTCGCGTGCGCCGCGGGGAGATCCACTGCCTGGTGGGAGAGAACGGCGCGGGCAAGTCCACGCTGATGAAGGTGCTCTCGGGCGTCTATCCGTTTGGCGACTATGAGGGCGAAATCCTCTACGAGGGCGAGACGGTGCGCTTTCACGGCATCGCGGACAGTGAAAAGGCCGGCATCGCGGTCATCTACCAGGAGTTGGCGCAGTTTCCCGAATTGACGGTGTATGAAAACATCTTCATAGGCCATGAGATCATGAACGGGCGCGTGATCGACTGGAACCAAACCATCGTGCGCGCGGACGAGCTCCTGAGGCGGGTCCGGCTGCAGGTGAACCCCGCGACGAAGATCAAGAACCTGGGCGTCGGCAAGCGGCAATTGATCGAAATCGCCAAGGCGCTTTCCAAGGACGTGCGGCTGTTGATCCTGGACGAGCCGACCGCCGCCCTCAACGACGACGACAGCGAAAACCTGCTGGAGCTGATCCGGGAACTGAGGACGCAGGGCGTCACCTGCATCATGATCTCCCACAAGCTCAGGGAGATTCTCTCCATCGCCGACACCATCACCGTGCTGCGGGACGGCGCGACCGTCTGCTCCCTGGACGCGCGCGAAAGGCAGATCACGGAGCAGGAGATCATCCGCCACATGGTGGGCCGGGCGATTGACGACATCTACCCCAAGCGCGAGCGCTCGGAGCCGGGCGATATATGCTTTGCGCTCAAAGACTGGACGGTGTACGACCCGGTCGCGGAGCGGGAGATTTTGCACCGGGTGAGCCTGAACGTGCGCAAGGGCGAGATCGTGGGCCTGGCCGGGCTGATGGGCGCCGGGCGCACGGAGCTTGCGCTGAGCCTGTTTGGCAACACCCCCGGGTACCGCATGAACGGCGGCGAGCTTTTTCTGAGCAGCAAGGAGGTTCGCTTCAGCCACCCCAGAAGCGCCATCGACGCGGGGCTTGCCTATGTGACCGAGGACCGCAAGCGAAACGGCCTGATCCTCATCCAGGACATCCGCTTCAACACCACCCTCGCTGCCCTTCAGAAGCTGGTGGAGGGCGTCGTCATCAACCGAAACGAGGAGATCCGCGTCGCGAACGAGTATAAAGAGACCATCAACATCAAGGCGCCCAGCATTCAGCAGTTGGTCGGCAATCTGTCGGGCGGCAACCAGCAAAAGACCTCGCTGGCGAAATGGCTGTTCGCCAAGCCCCAGATCCTCATCCTGGACGAGCCGACCCGCGGCATCGACGTGGGCGCGAAATATGAAATCTATACGCTGATGAACCGGCTCGTGGAGCAGGGCATGAGCATCATCATGATTTCCTCCGAGCTGCTGGAAATCCTCGGCATGAGCGACCGGCTGTATGTGATGTCGGAGGGCAGCATCGTGGGCGAGATCCCGGCGGCGGAGGCGACCGAGCAGAAGGTCATGGCCATGGCAACGAACACACAGGAGGTATCGGCATGAGCGAAAGCATCCAGCCGGGTCTTGCGGGCGGGAAAAAGATCGGCGGCGAGGTCAAGACGCTGCTGAAAAGCAATGTCCGCGAATACGCGATGTACATCGCGCTGCTGGTGATCTTTACGGTGTTTGGCATTTTCACCAAGGGCCTGTTCCTCTCCCCGCGAAACCTCACCGACCTGATCAACCAGACGGGCTACGTGGCGGTGCTGGCCATCGGCATGACCTGTATCCTGATCGTCAAGCACATCGACCTGTCGGTCGGGTATGTGGCCGGGTTCATGGGCGCGGCGGCGGCGATGCTTTTGACGCGCGGGCTGTCCACATTCCTCGTGATCCCGATCGTGCTGGTTTTCGGCGTGGCCATCGGCATGTACCAGGGCTTTTTGGTGTCAAAGATCAAGGTGCCCGCGTTTGTGACGACGCTGGCGGGCATGTTCATCTTCCGCGGCCTATTGTCCATGGTGACGGCCGGCACGGGCACGATCATCGTGCGCGACACGACGTTTCGCGCGCTGTCCAACGGCTTCATCCCGGATTTGTTCGGCGAGGGCGGCATCCACGGGCTGACGCTGCTCATCGGCGTGATCGGATCGATCATTGTCGTCGCCCTACAAATCAAATCGCGCCGGAACATGCAGCGCTATGATTTCAAGGTGGTTTCCGCGCCCATCTTCATCGCCAAGCTGGTCTTTTTCGTCGTGATCTTGATGGGCGTCGTCTGGACGCTGGCCAGCTACAAGGGCCTGCCCTGGACGGCCGTGATCGTGGCCGCCGTGCTGCTGATTTATAATTTCATTCTCTCCAAGACGCGCCTGGGGCGCAGCATCTACGCCATCGGCGGCAACACCGAAGCGGCGGAGCTGTCCGGCATCAACGTGACCCGGGTGACGTTCATGGTGTTTTGCTCCATGAGCATGATGGCCGCGCTGTCGGGCATCCTGTACACCTCGCGCATGGCCTCGGCCACGCCCACGGCGGGCCTTGGGTTTGAGCTGGACGCGATCGCGTCCTCGTACATCGGCGGCGTGTCGGTCAGCGGCGGCGTGGGCAAGGTGACCAACACGATCATCGGCGCGCTGGTGATCATCTCGCTGACCAACGGCATGAACCTGCTGGGCGTGGACATCTCGTTCCAGTATGTGGTCAAGGGCCTGATTTTCATCCTGGCCGTGGCGTTTGACGTGATTTCGCGCAAGAAGGCGTGAGGGCGACCCAAGCAGCTTAATCTCCCCACAAAAAGAAGGGGTCCGGGGACGGGTCCCCGGCGGATTCCAAAGGCGGAGCCTTTGGCCGCCGGAGACCCTTTTTCGCGCGGTTCAAAGCCCAAAAGGCCAAGCTTCCGTACCCCCGCGCCGCACCTTTTCTTCCCCGCCCAACACCGGTGCGGCGCGGCGTTCCTCCCCGATGCCCGCGCGCACGCGGGCGAGGACGCCCGCACGGGTCCGCGCGCGTCCCCAATTCTCCTTCCTGCAAATCGAAAGGGCTGTCACGCTTTTGCGCAACAGCCCTTCCCGCCCGCCTACAGCAGCTTCTTTTTCCGCCCCGCGAGCAGCTTTTCCCCGGTTTGCGAAGCCGGGGGCTGCGGCGCGGGCTGTGCCTTTTCCGCCGCCCGCGGCGCGGAGGCGGCTGCCTGCGGCCTTTGGACCTTCCCGTCCACCTTTTCCTTTCCGTCCGCCGGCTTGCGCTTGGGAATCCAGCGCTCCCACGAAAGCCTGCGCTGCGCCGCATCCAGCACAAACAGCACCAGCGCGATGACAAGCAGCACGGTGGTGATGTCGCGCTTGGCCCGCGTTTGCGCGCCCCGGGCCGTGAACAGCTCCGCCGCTTCCGTGAGCACGCGGCCGCCGGTTTCTCGGGCGATTTTCTCCAGCATTTCTATGCCGTCCGCCGCGCGCAGGTCATACTCGGCCGAGTAGCCCACCGTGACGCCCGTTTCCAGCGTGCGAAGCAGCGACCCGCCCTGCCGCTGCTCGATGCGCACGGCGTACGCGCCTTCCTGCGCGGCGTTCATCGTGCCCTCGTACACACCCGGCGCGGTGGCCGAAAGCAGAACCGTTTCCTCGGTGCCGTCGGGGCTGAGCACCGTCGCTTCGGTCGAAAGGCCGGTTTCCTCGTCGGCCGTCTCATAGCGCAGGCTGACCGTGTCGCCCTGCCGGCTGAGCGTCAGCTCGCCCTCGCCCTCCTCGGCGGGCAGCACATGGGCCACCATACCCGCGAAGAATTCCGCGGCCTGCTCCCAGCGAAGCATCCCGCCGGTCCACGCGCCCGAAACATCGCTCGTCCACGCCAGGGCGCGGCCCGCGCCGTACTGCCACCAGGCGAGCAGCGGTTCTTCGCGATCGGTCGCCAGGGCCACGGTCGCAAGCGGCTTGGCCGTGGTGGCAATGTAGCCGTCCAGGGATGGGAAGCCGTCGTAGTTCGTCAGCGGGCCGGGCGACCAGATTATGGGGTAAAACGTGCGGTTCTGCACATACGCCTGCGTGGCCAGGTACGTTTCCTTCGTGAACACCTTCGGGATGTCGTCAAACTCGCCCGCGGTGTACGCCCGGCCGTTTCCGTACTCGGCCAGCCGCCGCAACAGCGACGTGTTCGCGCCGCCGCCCACCGCGACCGTCGTCATCGTCATGCCGTTTTGCGCCATCTGCAGCACCACGTTTTCAAACCCGCCGTCGCCCGGCTCGCCGTCGGTCAGGAAGATGACGTGCTTGAGCTGGGACTTCGACTCCAAAAGCGCCGCAAACGCCTGCGCGAGCGAGGAGTAATACAGCGTGCCGCCGCCGGGCCGAATGGTGCCGATCAGATCCTGAATGGCCGGCACATCCTCCACCTGCTGCAGGGGTACCACCCACTTGGCCGTGTCGTCAAAGGCGATCACGCCCACGTTGTCGCGGGTGGTCAGCACCTCGCAGGAGCGCATCGCGGCCTCCTTGGCCATGTCAAGCCGGGTGACGCCGTAGCGCCCCTCGGTCATGGAGCCGGACTTGTCGATGATCAGCACCAACGACAGCGAGGGCATATCGAGCCGGTTGTCGACGTCCATCGTGACGGGCAGCATGTCCTCCAGCCCCGACCCGCGCCAGCCGCCCAGCGCGTAGCTGTCGTCCCCGCCGAACGCAAGCAGGCCCCGGCCGAGCTTGCGCACATAGTCATCCAGCGCCGCGACGGCGTCGTCCGACAAGTCGTCCGCGTTCACGTTGACGAGCGCCACCGCGTGGTACTGGCGAAGCGCCTCGGCGGTCCCGGGAAGCTGGCTGGGCAGCAGGGTTTCGGGCTGCATTCCCGAGGCGTGGAGCATGGCCTGAAGCTCCGATGTGTTGCCGCCCACGAGCAGCACGCGCGGTATGCCGCGCACGTCCATGTATGCGCCCAGGCGGTCGTTGCGCGGGTTGTCGTCGCCGTTCGCGATGAGCTGCACCTCATAGGTAATCACGCCGGACTCCGCGGCCGTGTCCTTGAAGACGAAGGTGTTTTCGCCCTTTCGAAGCGTCACCTCGCGCGTGGAGACAGGCTGGCGGTTGGCATAGAGCACCAGCGTGCCCTTGGTTTCGTACAGCGAGTCAATGCGCACCGGCACATCGAACTTTTCGCCCTGGTATACCTGCGCGGGGGGGCTGACGGAGGTGATCTGCGCGTCGCGCACCGCTCCGCTTTCAAACGGCAGCACGTCCACCGCGATGCCGCGCGCTTTCAGCGCCGAAAGCTGCGCCGCAACGCCGCCCACGTTGTCCTGCCCGTCGGACAAAAGCGCGATGCGGCCCGCCGCGTCCTCGGGCAGAAGCGCCATCGCCATCGCGAGCGCGCGGCCGATGTCCGTGGCGCTCGCGTCGGGCGCGGTATCAAGGGGAATGTCCGTGCGGCCCTCGGAGAGGGGAGCGTCCACCATGGTGCTCTGCCCGAACGAGAGGACGCCGGTCATCAGGCCCTTGCCCGCGTTTTGCAGGCCGGCCGCCAGCGCGCCTTCCATGGCGGAGCGCTGCTTGAGGGCGGACGCGGACAGGTCCGCGAGCGCCCAGGTGGCCGCGCGGTTTCCCGGCAGCAGCAGGGCCGGCCCGGCAAGCGCCGCGACCATCAAGAAGACCAGGACGAGCCTTGCCGCCCTGGCGATCGCGCGCTTTTTGCCAAGCCGCCGCTTGGGGCAAACCCGGTCAATGACAAACACCAGCGCCGCGCAGACGGGCAGCAAAAGCCATGCGAGCGGGCGCGCAAATTCAATACCCACGGCGATACACCCACCATTCCAGCAGCGTTATCAGGAGCAGCAGCGCGATTAGCCAGGGGGTCCACTCCCGCCCGTACGTCGCCCCGCGGCCCTCAATAGCCGCCTGTTCTGTTCCCGCCGCGCTCTTTCGCACGTCGCTTTCCGAAGAGGGGATGTGCAGCGCAAAGGGAAGGGAGGTTTGAACGCCCGCCTCGTCCGTCTGCACGAGCGTGTACAGGCCGATCTCGTCCGTGTCCGTCAGCGTGCCGCCGGTGACAGGGATCGAAACAACGCGGCCGGACGGCGTGCGGACCTCGGCCGAGCGGGCGAACGATTGCGGCAAAACGGAGATCGGCGCGCCGCACACGCCGTCCTCAAACCCGGCGCCCAGGGGCTCGGGCGCAAGGTAGGCGAGCAGGCGCTGCATGAAGATCGGGAATTCCTTCAGGAGCGGCAGGTTCGACTCGTGCAGGTCAAACCCGATCACCGCGACACGGCGGCCGCCCTCCTCGGCAACGGACAGCACCGGCTGCCCGCCTGCCGTCCAGACGGGCGTGCCGCCGACGACGGGCCGCCACCGCGCCACCTGGATCTCGCTCACCTGCACAAACTCGTTCAGCAGGTCCGAAAGCGGGCCCAGGGCGGGGGAGAGCGCGGCGGGCGTTGACTCAAGCGCGCCCACGCGCGCGTCCGGATCGATCAGCAGCAGCGCGCCGCGCTCCGGCAGCGCCTCAGGGAGGGGGCCGTCCAGCACGGTCAGCGCGCCGCCCTTGACCTGTGCCGCTTCCTCGGGCGTGGTTTTCACGACGGTCACGTCGCTTCGAAGCGCCAGCGCCTTTTCGACGAACACGTTGTCGCGCCCGGCCAGCACGACGGTCGTGGCGCCCTTGTCGCGGGCCACCCACAGGCGTGTGTTGTCCTTTTCCAGCGCGTCGCGGCCGATCAAGCGCGCCTCCACGCGCTGCGAAGCGCCCGGCAGGTCGAACTGCACGCTGGCGATCTCGCCCTCTAAAAGCGAGAGCGTCCGCACATCGCACAGGCGGCCGTCGGCATAGCATTCAAGCTCGGCTTCGGTCTGCGCGCCGTAGTTGGCCACGCGCGCCACGGCGGCGGTGTCCGTCGCGTTCAGCGAGAGGATCGTGAGGTTGTCAAGCCCCGGCCCCACGGAAGGCTTGGAAAAATCTCCCTCGGGCAGCGGCTGGTCGGTGTAGACGACCACCTGCGCCTCGGTCAGTTCCTTTTGCAGGGCGATGGCCAGCGACAGCGCGCCGTCCAGGTCCGCGCCGCCGTTTTCCGCCTGGAGGGCATCCAAGGCGCGCCGGGCGGCCAAAGAATCGCCGGAGCGGGCCAGAGGCTGCTTCACCTGCGCGCCCGCCGTCAGGATGGACGCGCGCGCGCCGTCCGGCAATCCGGCCAGGCGCTTCTTCGCGTCCTCGATCGCGAGATCCAGCCGCGTGCCGTCGCCGCCGTCCGCCTGCATGCTGGCGGAGAGATCGAACACGAACACCACCTCGCCCGCCTCCCCGCCAAGCGTCATCGGGCGCATGAGCGAAAGGGCGAGCAAAAGGGCGAGCAAAAGCTGCATAAACAGCAAAAGATTCCGGCGAAGCTTTTGGAACGGCCGGTCCGCTTCCATGGACGCCAGCGCCTTTTGCCATAGGTAGGTGCTGGAGACCGTGAGCGGCTCCGTCTTTTGCTTTAGGATATAGAGAAACAGGATGGCCGCCAGGGCCGTGAGCGCCCATGCGCCCGCGGGGTTCATCCAGTGCATCAAGGCAAAACCTCCTAGGGCTTATCGGTCAAGCCGCCCAAATAGGCGTAAAAGCGCGCTTTGAAAGAGCGCGGCCTGCTTAGCGCGCGGTGATCACGCCGTGAAGGGTCAGCGCCCTTAGGACGTCCCGGCCAAGGTCCATGTCGCTGCGCAGGGAAAGGCAGGGGATCGACCGGCTGTGGCAAAACGTCTGGATTTCCCGCGAAAACGCGTCCAGTGCCTGCCGGTAGCGGTTTAGCGCGTCGGGCGAGATCTGCACATCGCACGTTGGCCCGCCCTCCGCGTCCAGAAGCTGCAGCGCGCCGGAAAAGTCGGGGTCGATTTCCTGCGGGGACAGGATGTGCAGCAGCGAAAGCTCCTGCCTTCTGTACAGAAGCGACGACGCGCCCTGCGTCCATCCTTCCCCGGTCAAAAGGTCGGAAAGGAGCGCGCACACGCCTCGGCCCGCCGATATGGGCACGCGGGCGAGCGCGGCGTTGAGACGCGTTTCGCCCTTTAGCTCGATGGAGAGAAGAAACGCCTCTACCTCGGGAAACGACTGCCTGCCGCCAAACACGCGGCTTTGGCGCACCTGATCGCCCGAAAGCGCGTAGATCGCCACGCGGTCATACCTTGCAAGCGACAGGTACGCAAGCGTGGCGGCCAGGCGAAGGGCGAGGTCCCACTTGTCCGGCTCGCCGTAGCGCATGGAGGCGCTGGCGTCCAGCAAAACGCGCAGCGTCGTCTCTTGCTCGTCCAAAAAAAGCTTTAAAAACAGCTTGTCAAAGCGGGCGAACGCGTTCCAGTCCACACGGCGCAGGTCGTCGCCCGGGGCATAGCCGCGAAAGTCCGAAAACTCCACGGAGCTGCCCAGCGCCTTGGAGCGGCGCGTGCCGCCCATGGCGCCACGCGCATGCTCGCGCATCGACAGCGAGAACGCGTCCAGCCTTTTGAGGAATTGATCGTCCAGCAGCATGGCGTCTCCTTACTTTGCGGGCATCGCGTCCAGCATCTCCAGCACCAGGCGGTCGTTCGTCATACCGCCGGCCATGCCCTCAAAGCTGAGCGCGACGCGATGGCGAAGCACGGGCAGCGCAACGGCGCGGATGTCGTCGAAGGAGACGTTGTAGCGGCCGTCCATCAGCGCGCGCACGCGCGAGACGGAGATGAGCGCCTGCGCCGCGCGGGGGCTTGCGCCAAAGCGCGCGTTCTCCTTTGTGACAGCCGGGGCGTCGGGAAGCTCCGGATGCGTCGCGAGCACCAGCCGAAGCGCGTAGTCCTGTACGGCGCGCGCCACCGGCACCTGGCGGGCGATTTGGCGCATGGTCAGCACATCCTCGCCGCTGGCCACCGCCCTGGCCGTCTCCTCCGCCTTAGTCACCGTCAGATCGACGATGGCGTGCAGTTCCTCCAGCGACGGAAAGCCGACGATCATCTTGAGCAAAAACCGGTCGAGCTGTGCCTCGGGCAGCGGGTATGTGCCCTCCTGCTCGATGGGGTTTTGCGTCGCGAGGACAAAATAGGGGGAGGGGAGGGGGCGCGTGACGCCGCCGACCGTGACCGTGTGCTCCTGCATCGCTTCCAGCAGGGCGGACTGCGTCTTGGGCGTGGCGCGGTTGATCTCGTCGGCCAGCACGATGCTGGCAAAGACCGGGCCGGGCTGAAAGCGGAAGGCATTGC
>CAZUIA010000001.1:0-19079 GCA_964620835.1 uncultured Oscillospiraceae bacterium | reverse complement strand
ATCAGGTCCGGGGTGAACTGGATGCGCGAAAAGGGCAGGTCCAGCACATGGCCGAGCGTTCGGACCAGGCGCGTCTTGCCAAGGCCCGGCACGCCCTCCAAAAGAACGTTGCCGCCCGCGATGACCGCCATGAGCAGCTGGTCGACGATTTCCTTCTGGCCGATGATCTCCCGGCCGATCTGCGCTTCTATGTCCCGAATCTGCTGCGAAACGCGCAGGATGTCCTTTTCCGAGGCTGTCTGTGGTTGGTTCATGCTCTTTCCTCCGTCAATCAATCAGCGCGTCAAAATACCGCGCGACCCAGTCCTGCATGGATTCCGGCAGCGCCATGCGGCGCATGCTCTGCGCGGCGGCGTCCTGGTATTGGCCGATCACCTGGTCATAGGGCACTGTGCCGCCAAGGTCGCCCGCCCCGGGGCCAAGCTCCACCTGCACGGAATCGCCCTCGCCTTTTTGCCCGGGAACCAGCGAGGCTTCGCCGCCGTCACCCAGGCGCGAGGGGTCGTAGATGCGCTCGTACCCGCCCACCTTGTCGGTGAAGAAGCGGCCGCCGGACATGCCTTCCTTGTCTTTAAAGCCCGGCGTGTAGCCGGCGTCTTGCTGCGTGGTGCCAAGGCCCGCGCCGCTGCCGCGCCCTTGGCCGACGCCCGTGCCCAGGCCGCTTCCTTGGCCTTGCCCTTGGCCCTGTCCCTGGCCTTGCCCCTGGCCCTGCCCGGCGCCCGCGACGCCAAGGCGCGCCAGGCGCAGCAGCGCCGAGATGTCCCCGGCGGCGGCCCCGGCGCTGCCGAGCGCGCCGGAAAGCTGCGTCAGCGCCGCCTGGGCGTCGCCCGCGGCCAGGGCCGACGCAGCCGCCGCCAGGGCCTTTTGCACTTCGGCGCTTGAAACCTGCGACGCGGCGTTTGCAAGCTGCTCGGCAATCTCCTTGGCCAGGTCGCTCTGCGCAAGCGACTGCGAAAGCTGCGAAAGCGCCTCCTGCATCTGGGTGGGACTGCCGCTTTGGAGGGCGCTGGAAAGCCCCTTGAGGCCCGGCTGCGAGCCGAGCGCCTCCGCCGTCTCGCTTGCCACCCGGTCGCGCACCTGCTTTTGCAGCTTTTCCAGCTGCTTTTGCTTCTCGTCAAGGCTCGAAAGGGCCTCGCGCTGGTCCTTCGCTTCGCGCAGGTCCCGCGCCATGTCGCCGGTGAGCTTTCGCAGCTCCCGTTTTTCTTCTTCCGTCAGTTCCTCCTCCGCAAGGGCCTGCGCGGCCTTTTCCACCGTGTCCGCCTGGGCGCGAAGCGCCTGGCGCACCTGCTCGCGCGCGCGCAGCACGGCGTGCTGCGGGTTTGGCACCACCAGCAGCACGCCCACCAGCAGCGAAAGCGCCGCGGCGGGGAGCAAAACCCGCCGATTCAGGCGGACCGGCATGGCCTTTCGTACGGGCAGGGCCTTCAGGGTTTCCTCGGCATCCGCCCGCTGCAGGCGAAGCATCGCGCTGTCCTCGCCGTGAAACTCAAGGGCGGTGCGCGCGCGCTCCTTCAGGCCGCAGCCGTCGGCGCGCCTGGCCGCGTACGCAAGCGGCACGGGGCACAAAAGCCCGACAAGCGCCCCGAGCACCGGGCAGGCGCAGGCGATGGGCACGAGATACTGCCACAGCGCCTCGATCGGGGTGAAAAAGGATGCCGCCGTGAGGACGGCGCAAGCCGCCGCGCCCGCAAGGAATCCGAGGAAAAACCCTTGCGCGCTTCGCAAAACCCGGATACGGCGGCGGACCGGACGCAACGCTCGCTTCATGCTTTCTTCCGCTTCCTCGCCCTGCGGCCCATGGGCTTGACAAACAGCGCCGCAAGGCCCGTCAGAACGGCCGAGCAGCCAAGGAGCACGAGGATGTTGACGGTCGCCAGCGACCCGGCCTTTTGAAACAGTTCGTACAGCTGGTAGAAGTTGACGCCCATTCCGCCCTCAAACGTCCTGCGCAGGATGCCGGTTTGCTCCACAAGCAGCGAAAACAATCCCACGGCGGGGTTCAAAAACAGCAGCTTCGGGACGGCCCCCAGGATGCCGGCGCCGGCCGTGTAGACCGACGTGGGGCCGCTGGCGGAGCCGATAATCGCCACGGCGCCGCCGGAGGAGCCGACAAGCCGCGTGCTATAGGCGTTGAGCACCTCGGAAAGCTGGCCGAACTGGAACAGGTAGGGGAATACGATGGTGCCTACGCCCAGCGCGAAGATGATCAGGTAGGCGACTACGGTGGCCGTCACCGTGCGCTTGAAGACGGCCGAGCAGAAAATGCCGATGGAGCAGCACGCAAGCGCCGTGACGCTGAGCAAAAGCAGCATCATCAGCACGCCCGAAAGCGTGATGCCGCCAAAGAACAGCATGACCGCCATAATCGGGAAAGAGGTCAGGATCATCAGCACGAGAAAGCAGGCGCTTGAAAAAAGCTTGCCCACCACGATGCGCAGCGCGCCCATGCGGGTGCACAGCAGCAGATCCAGCGTCTGCCTTTCCCTTTCGCCCGCGATCGAGCCGCTCGTCAGCGCTGGCGCGACCAGGACGATCAAAAAGAACTGCATCACCGACAGGTAGATGTACGTTTCAATCCCCGCGCGCAGGTTGGCGAGGGACACCTCCGCCCTTTGCAGCGTCGTGAGCGCGCCGATGGAGACCAGCGCCAAAAAGAGCACGTACAGCGTGATGAGCGTGGGCGCGAGGATGGAGCGCATGCGCCGCGTCATCGCGGCTTCAAAGATGGGATTACGAATCACCCTTCGTCACCTCCATGAATACGGTCTCCAGGTTGATCGGCGAGCGGTGGAAATCATAGACCTTGACCCCGGCCGTGACCAGACGGGAAAGCAGCGCCGCCGAGTCCCCCGAAAAGGCGGCCTTCAGCGCGCCGTCCTCGAGCATTTCAAGCCCGGTAACGCCGCTGGTTTCCTTCAGGATGCGCACCGCCTCGTCCGTTTCGCCCGCAACGCGGATGACGAGCGGCGCCTCGCCGTGCATGTGCTCGTTGAGCGCGGCCATGGTGCCGGAGAAGATCAGCTTGCCGCGGTCCAGGATGCTGAGCGAATCGCACAGTTCCGCCAGCTCCGGCAGGATGTGCGAGGAGATCAGGACGGTCTTGTCAAGGTCCTTGAGCGTGCGCAAAATGCCCTTCATTTCGGCGCGGGCGCGCGGATCCATGCCCGAGGCCGGCTCGTCCAGGATGATCAGGGAAGGGTCGTGGATCAGACTTCGGGCCAGGCACAGCCGCTGCTTCATGCCGCGCGAGAGCGTGTCGACGTACGCGTCGCGCTTGTCGGACAAAAACACCAGCTCCAGCAGCTGAGCGGCCATCTTCTGGCGATCCTTGTATAAAAGGCCGTAGCAGCTTCCGTAAAAGTCCAGGTATTCGTGCACCTTCAGCCCGTCGTACACGCCGAAAAAGTCGGGCATGTAGCCCACCATGCGCCGCACCTGCCGGGGCTTTTCGCGCACGTTCACGCCGTCCACCCACGCCTCGCCGCGCGTGGCCGGCAAAAGCGTCGCGAGGATGCGCATCGTGGTGGTCTTGCCCGCGCCGTTGGGGCCGACAAAGCCGTGCAGCTTTCCGCTCTCGATTTGAAGCGTCAGGTTGTCAAGCGCCAGGAACGAGCCGTACAGCTTCGTCAGATCTTGCGTCTTTAGCATTTATTCCTTCACCTTGCCTTTCAGCGCGATCGAGGGCATCTGCATGCCGGCGTAGCGGTTGGCGCCCTCGCCCGGCACGTAGCGGACGAAGAGCTGGCCGTCCTTGTCGATGTAGGGCGCCCATTTGTCCCCGGCCATCGATACCGTCAAGAGAAGCTGTTCGTCCCACTTGCCCGTCTCGTGGTTGAACAGGTACATCGTGGGCATGGACTCGTACGTGGAGCCGGCCAGCGTCATCTTTTCGACGGTATACTCGCCCCACTTGGGCAGCACGAACCGAAGGGCGGCGGGCGCGCCCAGGTTCAGGTAGGTTTCCTTGGCGCCGTAGCGGTTTTGATTGCCCTCGCCGTCCGCCTCCGTGGGCAGGCGCGGCTTTTCATCCTCGCCCATGTCCACGATCACCTCGGCCGGGATCAGCCCCTGATGGAACAGCACTTCGCCGGTCGGGCCGATGGGCTCAAACACCGCCTTGCTGGCGATGACGGCCGAGTGCGCCGTGCGCGTCACCGGCTTTCCGTTCAACTTGACGTCTACTTGGCCGATGGAATCGCCAAACGCAAAGAAGTAATAGGAGCTGCCGCTTTGCGGATAGTACCCAAAGAGCGGCTCAAAGAGGGAGACCAGCGCGTTTTTGTGCCGCTTGACCGGGTCTGTGTAGGCGGCGTCGTCGTCGCCATAGACGGCGGCGTTGAGGAAGGAGCGCATATCATAGTAACCGCCGCCCATGCTCGTAAACGACGCGGGGTCAACGTCCAGGGACGCGTAGAGCACATTGGGCTTGAGCCGGAAGGAGGGGGAAGAAAAATCGATGGGCTTGTCCGGCAAAATCATCGAAAGTTTCGCGCTTTGGCCGGGCAGCAGGTCGCCCGTGACGCAATAGCCGAAGCTGGTGATCAGCATGCCCTCGCGCATCAGTTGATCGGTGTTGTTGACGACCTCACCGTGCAGGCCGTCGGCCTCCATCCAGAGCTTGACGGCAAGGGTGCCGATGTCCGCCTGCATGCCGTCCAGCAGCAGCATCTTTTCGTCCCATGCCGCTTTGGACGCAAACCCCACGGAGGGGTGCGCGCCAAACGTGTACCGCTGCCTGAGGTTGACGGGGCGGTACAGCCTGTCTATGCCGCTTTCGTCATAATAATAGCTGCCGTCCTGCGAAATGACGGCCGGAAGCTGCGGCTGGTCCGCCTCGACGACCATCTCGCCGGTGTCCGGCGCGGCGACGGCCAGGTAGGTGGTGACCTGCGCGCTTTCGCCGTCCAGCAGCACGCGCGAGCCCGTCAGGGCGATCGGCTTGTTCATCTGGCCGCCCCGGCTCAGCAGCATCAGGACCAGGGAAAAGACCAGCGCGGACGCGGGAATCGCGCCCCAGAGCCATTCGCGCCTGTCCAGCTTTTTAAACAGGAGATACCCGCCAAACCCGACAAGCACCAGGTACAAAGCCAGCACCAGCAAAATCGGCGCGCCGCTTTCGCCGTTTGGGATGCGCAGCGTGTTGATCAGCTCGGTCGCCCGGTAATTGGTGTCGCCGCCCCAGCGGTTTTCATCGATCCGGTCCAGCAGGGTCATGTATTCGTTGGGAATGCTTTGGCGCAGCGCGCGCGGCCAAAAGGCGCTCATCGACGCCCAGGTGGACAGCGGCTTGCCGCCGAAATCAAAGGCGGTCAAATACACAAAGCCGCTTCCGGCCGTATGGAGCGAAAGCAGGCCCTGGCTGTCCTTGGAAAAAAGCGCGCCGGACGCGGGCATGTCGCTCAGCCAGACGGTTTCCCCGGCGGGGACTCCCTTGATCGCGGCGTACGAAAGCAGTTCCGGGGTAATGTCTTCGGATTCAGTCAGCTTCCCGGGGGAAAGCTGCGTCCATTCGGAAAAGAAAGGATAGCCCGCGGCGGCCTGCGCCCCGCCGGACACGAACACGATGCCCCCACCCATCAGCCAGGACCGGAGCACGGCCTGCTGCGTGTCGGACAGCGTGCGCGGATCCATGCCGTCCACGACGAGCATGGTAAAGCTGCTCATGAGGTTGCCGGTGTCGGGGAATGTGTCGGCGCTGAGGGAAACGGTCGACCAGACCTCGCCGCGCAGCGTGTCCAGGCCGTTGGCGCGCTGGTTGATGTACGAAAGCGCCGCGGGGTCGTCGGACAAAACGCCGACGATCACGGTTTCCGGCGCGGCGATTTTTTTGGGCGAGACGCGCTCCTCGGCGATGATCGTGCCCTTTTCCACCAGCTCAAACGCGTACATATCCTGCCGCGTGCGGGGCCGGATGGGCATGCTCAGCTTCTTGGTCGCGCCGCTGGCCAGCGTGACGGGCAGCTCATACCGGTCATATTCGGTCTGCGCATAAAACACGTTGACGCCGAGCAGGCCGTCAAAATCCGGCCCATTGTTCGTCACGGTCACAAAGGCCGGCGTCCAGCGGGTCATCGCGACCAGCCCCTCGTACCCCAGCTCCACCTCGATGGTGAAGTCCGCGTTGACGACGGGCGCCGCCGTCGGCGCGGGGGAGGGGGTCGGCGAAACCGCCTCGCTGTCCGTCTCCTCAAGAGACGCGTCGCCCGTCTCCAGATCCTCCGGGGCGTCTTCTGCTTGCGTTTCATCCGTAGCGTCCGCCGCCTCGGTGCCGACCACCGCGCCGCCCGCAAGGGCGACGGCTCCGGACACGCCGGTGCACAGCGTGAACCAGAGCAAAAGCACCGTACAAAAAATACATAGTCTGCGCAATGCAAAGGCCCTCCTTTTGTCATTTCAGTTATCTGACGCGCAAGGAGGACCAAATGTTCACATTTTGGTAAAATTTACCCCCTATATATTACAGCAACGCCTCATTTGTATAGACCACGGGCGGGCGGCGCTTGTGTTCGCTTTGGGCGTGGAAGCGGTCGATGACGGCGCGGTCGCGCTCGTTCGCCTCGCCCGTGTTCAAAAAGCGGTCGATGGCGGCATAGGTGACGCCCATCTCCTTCTCGTCGGTCTGCCCTTCGTACAGGCCGGCGGACGGCGCCTTTTCAAGGATCGATTCGGGCGCGTGAAGGTGCCGCAGCATCGCGTAAACCTCCGTCACCGTGAGATCCGCGATGGGGTTGATGTCAAACGCGCCGTCGCCCCACTTGGTGAAATAGCCCATGTACCCTTCGCTTCGGTTGCCGGTGCCGACGACCAGGCGGTTTTCGGCCGCGGCGACCGCGTACAGCGCCGCCATCCGAAGGCGCGGCGCGATGTTGGAAAGCGCGGCGTCGCTCAAAATCGTCGCGCCGGAAAGCGCCTTTACAAGCGCCGCCCGCGTGTCCGTCAGGTCCACCGTGCGCGTTTCTATGCTAAACCGGTCCGCGACCGCCCGGGCGTCGCGCATGTCCTCCTCAAAATTCCGCTTGGAATGGCAGGGAAGCATGACGCCGACGGTGTTGTCCGACGCCGCCTTGCAGAGGATGCCGACCAGCGCGGAATCCTTCCCGCCGCTGTTGCCGTACACAAATCCCTTGGCACCGCTTTCCTTCAGCGCGCGGCGCAAAAAGGCAACCCTGTTTTCCACTTCCGCCTGATACGCTTGCACGACCGTCCCTCCCGTCAGTTTTCATACGTCTTGATGATGGCCTCGGCCACCTCGCGCTTGGTCTGCCGAAGGTCCATCGCCTGCTTTTCGATGTAGCGGTGCGCCTCGGCCTCGTTCATCTTCAGGTACTGCATCATGGCGCGCTTGGCGCGCTCCACGATGCGCACTTCCTCCAGCTTTCCCTGAAGGCGGCTCAACTTTGCATGCGTGGCGAAAAGTAGCGACATTGCCTGCTGAAACAGCGCGGGCGCCACGGGCTTTGGCAGCGTCAGCACCCCGCGCGCTTCCATCCGCGCCCGCGCCGCTTCGTACCCCGCCTGGGGCACGAGCAGCAGCGCGTCCACGTCCGCGCGCAGGCACAGCGCTTCGCCGCTTCCGTCGGAAAGCGGCGCGTTGACAATGAGCGCGTCAAACCGCTTCCCGCCAAGGAGCGATCGGGCCTCGGCCTCGCTCGCGGCGACGGTGGCTTCACAGCCGGGGCCAAGCCACTCCTCCATCCGCGAAGCCGCGCGCGGCGACGCGGAGACAATCAGCACGCTGTTCATTGAAAAAGTATAAAGCGCGGGCGGGGGATCTGTCAACCGCGCGGGGGCTTTGGGCCTCCCTCCCTTTGGGAAAGGGCGGCCCCGTTTGCCGACATGCCGCGTTCGGCGAAACGCCTTCGCACCCCTTTTTGGTCCCGCCGTATGCGGGACACTGGAAGCGCTTTGCCGGCACAAAAAATACCGGCGGCCTCCCGCCGGACAGCTTCCGCCTTCAACCGGGCTTGCGCCGTGGCGAAGGCGGCGGCTTTTTCGCGCCGTTTGATAGGCGCAGAAGAATCGCGCGGCGTGCAACGCTTCACACGCTTCTTCGCGCGGCTGTACGGGCTTTGCCTGTTTGCGTCCCCCGCCGGAAAGCGGGAACAAAGGGCTGGCGGAAGATACCGGCATCAGGCGGGCAATCGGCCCGTACGGGATGGGCACGCTTCCTCCGACCTGTCCGGCATCCTCCGCGCCATGGCGGTTTTTCGGTTTTCGGCTATTTGCTCAGGTACTTCTCGCCGTCGCCGTAGCGCTCAATCACGTAGTCGATGTCCTTATCGCCGCGTCCGCTGAGGTTCGCAAGGATCGCGCCCTGCCTGTGCTCCTTGGCGTAGCGCATCGCGAAGGCGACGGCGTGTGAGCTTTCCAGCGCCGGAATGATGCCCTCGTAGCGCGAAAGCTTGAAGAACGCCTCCACCGCATCCTCGTCCGAGGCCGTCACATAGTCGACGCGGCCCAGCTCGTGCAGGTACGCGTGCTCCGGGCCCACGCCGGGGTAATCCAGGCCGCTGGCGTTGGAGTAGACCGGCGCGCAGGCATCGTCGTCGGTCAGGAGAAACAGCGACGTAAAGCCGTGCTGCGTGCCCAGGCGGCCGTAGGTCATCGTCGCCGCGTGATCGCCCAGGGCGGTGCCGGTACCCAGCGGTTCCACGCCATAGAGCGCCACCGGGTCGGCCAGGAACGGCGTCAGCATGCCCGCGGCATTGCTGCCCCCGCCGACGCTGGCACATACGGCGTCCGGCAAAAAGCCCGTCATCTCCTTAAACTGCTCGCGCGCTTCGATCCCCACGCATATCTGGAAGTCGCGCACCATCAGCGGGAACGGGTGCGGGCCCACGACCGAGCCGATGCAGTAGATGGCGTCCTTGTACTGCGTCAGGTAGCTTTCAAACGCCGAATCGACGGCCTCCTTCAGCGTTCTCAGGCCATACCGCACCGGAACGATCTTTGCGCCCAGCACCTTCATGCGCGTGACGTTCGGGGCTTGCTTGGCGATGTCGACCTCGCCCATATGAATTTCGCATTCCATGCCGAAATACGCCGCCGCCGTCGCCAGCGCGACGCCGTGCTGGCCCGCGCCGGTTTCGGCGATCAGCTTCCGTTTGCCTATGTGCTTGGCGAGGAGCGCCTCGCCCATGCAGTGGTTCAGCTTGTGCGCGCCGGTGTGGTTGAGATCCTCGCGCTTTAGGTAGATTTGCGCGCCGCCCACAAGGCGCGATAGGCGCTCGCAATGGTACACGGGCGTCGGACGGCCCTGAAACTCGCGGCGGATGCGCCGCAGCTCGTTGATGAATTGGGCGGAGTGGCAGATGGTTTGATAGGCGTCGGCAATTTCGGTCAGGGCCTGCTGAAGCTCCGCGGGCACATGCATGCCGCCATAGCGGCCAAAATAACCGTTTGCATCGGGAACATTGCGCAAATAGGTGCGGTAATCCATGGGAATGCCTCCTTCAATTATGATCGTTTGGCAAAAGCGTGACGATCAGAGGCCCCACTTCATGGGCTGACGTTTATAGGAAACCGCCAAACGCCGCCTCACACCCGCTCACCTCCCGCAAAATGGATATGCGGAGTATAACAGAAAACCGCGCGCGCCACAACCGGAGATTTTCAATTTTTCAAATATTTTTGGGAAATCGCTTGAAAACGCGTGCCGACGCGCGATATCCGGCGCCGTGCGCGGGTTCTCGCGCGCAATCGTGCGAACCGGGCGCATGCGCATCCTTGGAAGCCGCGAAAAAGAGCGCGGCCACACGGGCGGCGCGAAAAACCGCGCCGCCCGTACGGCCGTGCCTGTGATATGAAGGCCTCGGCGCCCAAAGCCGGTGGGGAGATGAACCCCGTGTTGCCCATGGAGGCGCGCCCTTTTTTGTCCCGGCGAACTCCCCGGGAATTCCGTGGGGGAGCGGCCATTCTTTTCACCCCACGACGGCGCCTTTGGCGGGATCCGCGCTGCCGCGTCGTGGGCTCGGCCCCGTGCCCTTTGCGAAAATCCCGCGCCGATTCCTCCCGGTATTTCCGGGGCTTGCGCTAGGCGCACACCAGCGCTTCCAGCGCGGCGCGCAGCCTTTTTGAGCCGTCCGGCTGGCTGGTGACATACGCATGGCGCTCCATGTCGGCGTGCAGCACCTGCATGCGCTCGCGCGTGAACGGCAGACCAAGGTCCATGAGCGTTTGCGGCATGTGAAGGCTGCGCATGAACTCCTTGATTTGGCAAAGCTCGTCCGGAAGGTCGAGGAACAGAAGCTGCGCGATCAGCCCGATCGCGACCAGCTCGCCGTGGATCACGCGCAAAAGCTCCTTGGGAAAGCAGGCCCGCGTGCGCTCGTAGAGCAGGTGGGCCAGGGCCGACTGCCGCGCGCCGCGCGCGCAGCCGCTGACCAGACCGGTGGCCGGGATCGTCAGGTAGCAAAGCTCGGCCACGGCGTCGGTCTCTTTTTTTGCGCAGATGTCGCGGTACGCCGTCTGCCCCATTTCGAGCAGCCGGCGGTAGATAGTGTCTGCCAGCGTGTTGGCGACGAACAGGTCCGTCGGCGACTTTTCCTCGGCAATCCGGGGCGCGTGGTGCTTGATCTCCAGCCATTTGGCCATGGAGTCGAGGATGCCGGCCGCGGCGCAGCGGGGCGGCTGCTGGGAAAGCAGCGCCGTGTCCACGACCACCGCGTCCACCTCGCGCGAGAAGAACCAGCTTGTGATCGTGGCCCCTTCGGGCGTATAGACCACCGACAGCGGCGTAAACGCCGCGCAGGTGCTGCTGGATGTCGGCAGCGCCGCGTACCGCGAATGCGCGTAGTGCGCGACCATCTTGCCCAGATCCAGCGTGCGGCCCCCGCCGACGGCCAGCACCATATCGCACCCCGCTTCGCGCGCCTGGGCGGCCAGCGATACCGAGATTTCCTCGCAGCAGGGGCCGTCGTAGCGCGCGTGCACGTACGGAAACCGCGCGCCTTCAAGCGCCGTTTCAAGCGACGGCCCCGCCGCCGCGTAGGCGTTTGCGCCCGAAAGCACGAACGCCTTTTCCCCAAGGCGCTGAAGTTCCTGCGGCAGCTTGCGCACCGCGCCGGATTCCTGGACATACCGTCCGCAGCCAAATTTGTAGGCCGTTTCTGGGATGGGGTTCATAGGAAACCTCCTTTGGGAAATCGACATACGAAAAGCCTTGCCCTCTGAAGCGCCCGCAATGCCCTCCCCATCCGCGCCAAGGGCAAACGGCCGCCGATGGGGCGCGGCGGTCGTCGCCGCGCTTCGGATAGAGCTTTCCTCGTGCTATCCCACGCGCACCTTGAGCACCATCTTGCGCGACAGGCACTCCCCGGGGACGGGGCAGTCGGGGCGGTGAAGCTCGCCGGGCAGGAAGATCACAAAATCGCCGGGGCGCAGGGCGCATTCCAGGCCCTTGCTAGGCTCGGCAAAGAAAGCGACGTCCTTTTCGGCGCTGTAGGGCACGGCGACGGGTTGCCCCGAAAAAGGAATGTAGCCGATTCGCTCGGCGCCGCCCAGGAGGATCTGAATGTCCGCGTACTGCTCGTGGGTCTCCCACCGAAGGTTCTCCCGTTCAAGCGCGGTTTCCTTCACAAAGCCGTAGACGGCGCGGCCGTCGATTTCAAACTCGCCCAGCGGCAGGGAAAAAACGTCGGCGTTTTCGAGGAAATCCGCCGCTTTGACAAACCCCTCGCCAAGGCCGCGGTACCGCTTGATGCACTCCAACCGGTCAAAAATCATGGGCTTGCTCCTTTCCGTGTTGCAGGTTTTCATAAGGAAGCGTTAGCGCCGCGGGAAGCAGCAGCCGGCGCGCCCTCCCGGCCTGCGTTCAATGATAGCAAACGATGTTCAACGATGTGGACAACATACTACGCCGTACAAATCTTGTCAAGCGGGCTGCCGGGCTTTCGCCGCGCGCCGGAGGGATTCACAGCTTGTACTGCGCGGGTTCAAGGATTTCGCGCATCACGGCGGCGCTGGCTTCGAGCACCTCCGGGCGCAGGAGGAGCGAGGACGCGCTGGCGCTGACCGCCGCCACCAGCCGGCCGTCGTGCGCGAAGATCGGCATGCCGATGCAGGTGACGCCGTATTCGTGCTCCATGCTGTCGACGGACCAGCCCCGCTTGCGCGTCAGGGAAAGGTCCTTTCGCAGCGTTTCCCTGTCGGTGATCGTGGCCTCGGTAAAGCGCTCCAGCGGACGGGAGATATATTTCTCGCGCAGGTCCTCCGGAAGGAACGCGAGCATGGCCTTGCCAAGACCGGTGCAGTACATGGGCGCGTGCTCGCCGAGGATGTTGCGCCAGCCTACGCTTTCGTCAGGGAACGCGCAGGCGATGTAGAGCACCTCGTCGCCGTGCGGGATGCCCAGGTACACCACGATGTTCAGCCTTGCGGCGATTTTTTTCATGAACGGCAGGAAGAACTTTTCCAGGCCCATGTGGTTGTTGATGATGTAGCTAAACTGCAAAAGCCTGACGCCCAGCGAGTATTTGCCGGTTTCCTGGTTTTGCGACAGGTACCCCATCTGCTCGAGCGTGTTGGCGATGTTGTGCACGGTGCTCTTGTGCAAATCCAGCATTTGCGCGATCTCCGTCACGCCGAGTTCCGGGCGCCTGTCGGAGAAGCATTCCAAAACACCCATCGCCTTGGCAAGCGATTTGACCTTGTATTCCTGATCCATATCGCACCTTCTGTTCCTCTCGGGCACGGCACACCCCGCCCTTCCTTCAAGCGAATCCCATCATATCATCATCATTTTGGCCTGTCAACATTTTGGCCCGCCGGCCGCCGCGGGGCGATGCGGGAAAGGTCTTTCCTTCCATAATGGATAAAAAATTCTCCGTTTTTAATTGACTATTGACAAGGAAATGGGGCTGTGATACACTCTTCGCAAGAATTATCAACACTGTTCATCAATACTAAACGATTTGCGGCTTTTTGTTCGACTTTTTCGCACCCGCCAGGGGTGCGCGGTTTCACCGCTCAGATCTTGACCGGGCACTTTGCGCACGCAAGAGGGAGTGAAACACGATGTACGGCCGGGCGGAGCGGGTAAAAAGCGCCGACAAGCGCGCGGTGTTCGCGCTCAACCTCGTTATCTTCCTGATGAGTTTTGGGTTTTATCTCCTTTACCCGCTGCTTGCCAATCACCTGATCAGCTGGCGGAAGATCGCCGTCGTTTCGGTCACGTTTATCCTGAACGTGCGCATCTTGACCCAGGACGCGCTGATGCTGCCGGTGGGCTTTCTGCTTGGCAGGATGGCCCCGCACGCGGCGGTTTCGCTCGGCGGCGCGGTTCGGGGCATCGGATTTCTTCTGTTTTCAATGACGGACAGCCTGCCCCTGCTTTTGCTCGCCAGCGTTTTGACCGGCATCGGCGGCGCGATGTTCTTCCCGGCGATGCACATGCTCTACACGCGCTACAGCGACGAGGCCACGCGCCTAGTCGTGTTCGCGCGGCGCGAGCGGCTCAACAGCCTGGGCGCGGTGCTCGGGCCGCTCGTGGGAACGGCGCTGGCGCGGGCCGGGTTCCTTTGGGTGGGCGTCGCGGGCTTTGCGGTGTTTTTTGCGGCATCCGCCTACCTGATGCTGGCGATGCCGGGAGAATCTTTCGCGCCAGCGGCGCAGGGGCGAAAGCCCGCTTCGCTTGGCGCCGTGTTGGGGGACGCGCGGTTTGTCGTGTTTGCCGTGGCGGCGATGCTGATCATGCAGATCAACAACCAGACGAGCCTGTCGCTTGCGGTCCGCATCGACCAGATCGACCCCCTGTACCCCTATGTGGGCCTATTCTCCTCGCTTTCCTCGGTGGTGATGGTGTTCTTTCAGGTGCCGGCGCTGCGCGCGCTGGGCCGCCGCCTGCGTCCTGCAACGATTTTGGGGCTGTCGATCGTTTTATTCATGCTGGGATTTTTAACCATGGGCTTTTTGCCCGGGATTCCGGCCCTGTACGGGGGCGCGGTCCTTTTGAGCTTCGGGACGATGCTGCACATGCCGACCCGGGACGCCATGCTTTCCGCCTACGCGGGCGACCGGCCCGCCGCCCCGTATTACGGCTTCATCGGCGTGCTCAACACGCTTGGCACGCTGGGGATCGCCTCGGGGTTTGGCAAGCTGTACGATTTGTCGTACCGGCCGGAGTACCGGTACGCGCCATGGCTTTCGCTCGCCGCCGCCGGGATCGTGGCCGCCGCGGCGATTGGCAGCATCGCAAGGACAAACAAGCCGGCACCAGACCAGGGAAAACAGAAGGAGGAGGAAACGAGGCCATGCTGACCCAAAGCTCCGCGCGCACGATGGTTCCCAGAAGAAAGCCGATCAAAAAGCGCCTTTACGAGAGCCGGTATCTATACCTGTTGCTCGCGCTGCCGGTCGTATACTTTGTTTTGTTCAAGTACTTCGCGATGTTTTGGCTGATCATCGCGTTTCAAAAGTACAACGCGTTTCAGGGCGTCTTCGGCAGCCCGTGGGTGGGCCTGAAATACTTTGAAGCCTTCATCAGGGACCCGTATTTCTGGAACCTGATGAAAAACACGGTCGTGCTGAACCTTTGGATGCTGGTGTTTTATTTCCCCACGCCGATCATCCTGGCGCTCATGATCAACGACGTGCAGTCGCAAAGGTTCAAAAAGTTCACGCAGTCCATCACCTACCTGCCCTACTTCCTGTCCACGGTCGTCGTCTGCGGGTTCATCTTCAACCTTTTGTCGATGGACGGCCCGGTCAATGGCCTGCTCAAGTCCCTGGGGTTTTCGCCCATCGCCTTCATGGTGCAGCCGGATTGGTTCCGGCCGATCTACATCATCTCGGAGGTGTGGCAGTTCACCGGCTGGGGCTCGATCATCTATTTGGCGGCGCTGTCGGGCGTGGACCCGCAGCTGTATGAGGCCGCCTCCATCGACGGCGCGAGCCGGTGGAAGCAGCTTTGGAAGGTGAGCCTGCCCTCCATCGCGCCGGTCATTTCCATCCAGTTTCTGCTGACGGTCGGCCGCCTGCTGACGGTGGGGTACCAAAAGATCCTGCTTTTGTATAACGGCGCGACCTATTCCACCGCGGACGTGATCTCCACGTTCGTATACCGGCGCGGCCTGCTCAACGCGGATTACAGCTACGGCGCGGCCATCAGCATCTTCCAGGCCGTGGTGGCGCTGGCGCTGGTGGTGGGCGCGAACAAGTTCGCCAACAAGATCGGGCAGACGAGCCTTTGGTGAGGAGGGAAAGCGTATGAAGCGAATGTCTCGGGGGGACCGCATCTTCTCCCGCGCGGTCGTCGCGCTGCTCGTGCTCTTTTGCCTTCTGGTGCTCTATCCTCTTTACCACATGATCATCGTCTCCATCAGCAACGGCTACGCGGTGCTGCGCGGCGAGGTCACAGTCCTGCCCAAGGGCATCAACTTCACCGCCTACGGGTACATCCTTACCGACCGCTACATCCCCGGCTCATACTGGAACACGATCAAATACACGTTTCTGGGCACGCTGGTGAACCTTGCCATGACCGCGATGTGCGCCTATCCGCTCTCGCGCAAAAAGCTCTTTGGCCGAAACGGCTTTACGTTCTTCATCGCCTTCACGATGTTCTTTGACGCCGGGCTTGTCTCAAACTTTCTGGTGGTCAACTCGCTCGGGCTCAAGGACACGACGTGGGCGATCATCCTGCCGCCGGCGATCAACGTCTGGTACATGATCATCATGCGCACGTTCTTTCAGGACATCCCCGAGGAGCTGCACGAATCGGCCTACATCGACGGAGCGAACGACCTGACGATCTTCTTTCGCGTGATCCTGCCGCTGTCCAAGGCCGTCATGGCGACGATGGTGCTCTTTTATGCGGTCTGGCACTGGAACAGCTTCCTGCAGCCGCTCATTTACCTGGACGACCGCCTCAAATACCCGATGCAGCTGATCCTGCGCAACATCGTCATCGGCGCGGACGCGGGCGTGTACTCCGCCGGCTCGGTCGCCTCCGACAGCGGCGTCATGGGCCAAAACATCAAGTACGCGGTCGTGTTCGTCACGGTGCTGCCGATCCTGATCGTATACCCGTTCATCCAAAAGTACTTTGTCAAGGGCGTGATGGTCGGCTCCGTCAAGGGATAACTCCGTAACTTTGGGGTGGGTGCCCCTGAGGAATAACAACCCAAAAGGAGAGGTGTCAAATGGTCAAAAAACTGCTGTCCCTTTTCCTCCTGACCGCGATGCTCGCCGGGCTTTTCTCCGTCGCCTATGCGGAAGCTCCCAAGGCCGAAAAGCCCTATTTCCCCGAAGGACTCGAGTTTACCTGGATGCGCCCGGAGACCAGCCAGCAGACGATGGCGGTCGACGCGCCGGTCATCAAGTACCTTAAGGAAGAGCTGAACGTGACGATCAACCTGCAGCCCATCCCGGAGGCTGACTATGAAACCAAGCGCGCCACCGTGCTCGCCTCCAACTCCATGCCCGAGGTGATGGACCGCCTGACCAACGCGGAACTGGCCAAGTACGCGTCCATGGGCATGTTCTACTGCCTGGACGACCACAAGGAACTGATGCCCAACTACTACGCGCTCGTCACCGCGGAGGACCGGAACCTGGAAAACAACAAGTTCCGTGTGGACGGCAAGATGTACTCGTTCCGTATCCTGGAAAAGAGCCGCATCGCGGTGGCCCCGGCGGGCGTGATCCGCGCGGACCTGCTGGAGGAACAGGGCATCCCGATGCCGACCACCTGGGACGAGCTGTACGACGCGATGCTCAAGATCAAAGCGGCGCATCCGGACATGTACGCGTTCAGCCAGCGCCAGTCCACCGGCGGTACCAACTACCTGATCGGCCAGATCGCCTACGCGATGGGCACCGGCGGCTTCCCGACGTTTAGCAAAACCCGCGGCATGTACTATGAGCCGCGCGTGGACAAGTACGTCTACGGCCCGACGGACCCGAACTTCACGATCGTGGTGGAGTTCCTCGCCAACGCCTACAAGGACGGCCTGCTTGACCCCGACTACGCCGCCACCACGCAGGCGATCACCTTTGAAAAGCTGTCCAACAACAAGCTGTTCTTCCACTACGACAACAACTCGCACGCGGCCCGCGTGTTCAACCCGGCGCTGCGCCAGATCAACGAGAACTACCGCTTCGAGCTGGTGCCGCCGCTTACCAACAAGCTGGGCGAGACCCGCGCGCTTCGGTATGAGCGCGACTGGGGCAACCACCTGGTCATCAGTTCCCGCGCGAAGAACGCCGACAAGATCATGCAGGTCATCGACTGGCTGTACTCCGAAGAAGGCATGATGATCTCCAACTTCGGCAAAGAGGGCGCCGACTATGACATGGTGGACGGCCACCCGATGATCCAGCAGTGGCTGATCGACGCGACCGCCACCGCCAAGGATCATTTCATGGGCATCCAGGGCTACCTCGGCGTCGGCCTGCACGGCATGGGCCGCTACATCGACGAGTATACCTACACCCAGGTCACGGACCCGCTGTTCATCGAAATGGGCAATCAGCTCGACGCATGGACCGCCGAGGGCAAGATCCAGTTCCTGCCCAACTGGCCGCCGTTCACCGCCGATGAGACGGACCGAATCGTGGACCTGGAGATGAACCTCGGCAACGTCTTTGACCAGGAGATCGACAAGTTCATCACCGGCAAGCGGCCCATGACCGAATGGCCGCAGCTCGTCGAAGCGCTCAAGGCGCAGGGCTCCGCGGAGCTTGAGGAGATTTTCAACACCGCCTTTGACCGCGTCCGCTGATCCCCTTGATTTCCCTTGGGCTGCCGCAGCCGGGCGCGGCAGCGGCAGCCCTTCTTTCCGCATGCGCCGGCGCGCGCTTCGCGCCCGGCCAAAGGCTTGACGACCGTCAGGAGGCTTTCATGATCAAGTTCCATCAGATCGCCATTCAAGTGGCGGGCGCGCCGGACGATTTCGCCTGGCGGGCGGCGCGCATCCTGTCCGAGGAAATCGCGCTTCGAAGCGGGCAGGCGGCGGAGGTTTCCGCGCACATTCCCGAAAATGTTTTTGGATTTTTGATCGGCACGGAGGCGGAGATCGCCAAGGCGTTTCCGGCGCAGGCGAAAGCGCTGTCCGCGCTGCCCGCGCCGGGGCCGGAGGGCTTTCGGCTGCTCCGCCAGCGGGATAAAATCGTCATTGCCGGGGCCGACGGGCGGGGTTGCCTGTACGGCATGGCGCATGCGCTGCGCAAGATGGCCTTAAAGCCCGGCTTTGCCGCGCTGACCGACGAGCTCGGCGACGTTTCCATCACCCCGTCCTACCCCCTGCGCGGGCACCAGCTCGCCTACCGCGACAAGCAGAACACCTGCCCGGGTTGGGACACGGCCGATTTTGACCGATACATCCGCGACCTTGCGCTCTTTGGCACGAATGCCGTCGAGATTCTGCCGCCGCGCACCGACGACCGGCTCTTTTCGCCGAAGTTCGGCATGGATCCGCTGGAGATGATGGCGCGGCTTTCGGAGATCATTCATAGCTACGGCATGGACGTATGGGTCTGGTACCCGAACATGGGCAAGGAATACGAAGACCCCAAGACGCGCGCGGCGGAGATCGCCGAACGCGAGAAGGTCTACGCGGCGGTGCCGTATGTAGACGCGGTGCTCATCCCGGCGGGCGACCCGGGGGAACTGGAACCCAAGGATCTGTTCCCCGTCGCGGAGGAAAGCACGCGCGTGCTGCACACATACCATCCAAACGCCACCGTCTGGATCGCGCCGCAGGTGTTCGCGCCGCGCCCGGGCTGGCACGAGGAATTTTACCAGGAGCTTTCCAAGGAGCCGGACTGGCTGTACGGCGTGTGCTTCGCGCCGTGGATGTACGAGACGCTGCCGGAATTTCACGCCCGCGTGCCGGAAAAATACAAGTCGCGCATTCGCCACTATCCGGACATCACGCACAACAGTTCCGCGCAGTTTGAAATGGGGGACTGGGATCTGCCGTTCGCGCTGCTGAACGGGCGCGAGAGCTACAACGCCCGCCCGCGCGCGATGAAGCACATCCACAACCTGCACGCGCCCTACACTGTCGGCTCGATCACCTACTCAGAGGGCATCCATGACGACGTGAACAAGATGGTCTGGGGCGACCAGGATTTCCGAT